>JAAYOP010000083.1 GCA_012520295.1 Clostridiales bacterium
ATTGAAAAGGTGCGTTAGACTTTTCAACGCTTCCCACAGCGCTACTACTACTTACCATTGACAGACTTCCTAAAAAAATGGACCATATGTTTGACAACCGCAGAGAAAAGAGAAATAATGTTTGCGTGCTTTGATTGACAAACGGGGATACCGGGTGTTATAATAACCGGTGTTATTTTATCAGCCGAAGCAAACGCCGGTGTGGCGGAATAGGCAGACGCCCGGGACTTAAAATCCCGTGTGAGGCAACTCACGTACCGGTTCGATTCCGGTCACCGGCACCAAACAGACGGCTGATATGATGACAGCACCGGGTATTGGACGATTAAAGGTTCAAGAAGCGGTGTTTTTTTATGAAGGTGTGTATAAAAACATGCTGTTGATGCAGTGAAATGGACGGTAAATGTGAAGACGAGATTTAAGAGACTTCCCTTTGAAACACTGGTAAACGCAAGAGATTTGGGTGGTTTCCCAACTCAGAACGGCGCGGTGACGAAATATAGAAGATTTATACGCAGTGAGCTGCCCGTAAAGCTGTCGGAAAAGGACAGAAAATTTCTTTTTGAATACGGTGTGAGACTGGCGCTGGATTTCAGGACGGATTATGAAGCCGGGGCGCTGCCCAGCAGCCTTGAACAAATATCCCAGCTCACGTATATACGCTGCTCCATGTCTGACAAAAGTGCCGCCCATCCGAAAAAGGAGGACATGAAGCCCTCCGATGTTCTGGATTTTCTAAACCCGGAGTGGCTGAAGGTATATATTACCATGGCCGAAAACGGTAAGGATTGGGTGAAAAGGAGCATGGAGATTGTGTCGGCCCAGGAGGGGCCGTTATCTTCCACTGCATGACGGGCAAGGATAGAACGGGAATATTCTCGGCTATGCTGCTGGGACTTTGCGGGGCATACCCGGCCGACATAATCTCAGATTACAGCATCTCCCAGATTTACCTGAGGCCCTTTTACCTGAGTATGATGCGCTTTCCTGAGATGCTGGACGACAAGGGAGAGCCGGACCTGAGCATGAGGTTTTATCAGACAAGACCGGAGACCATGCAGGACTTTTTGGAATATATAGACTCCACATATGGAAGTATGGAGAAATACCTGCTGTCCTGCGGCTTATCAAGGGATGTATTGGAAAAAATCAAATCCAGTTTTACGGAAGACGCTGTAATATAATGAATATTGAATAATCGTATTGAAAATGAATTGCTGCTCCGGAAATGGAGCAGCTTTTTGTTATGTAAATTATATACCGCTGCAGTTATATGCCGTAATTCTGTTTGTCAAAATATTCAAAAGAAAGACTGCAGCGGTAGGGGGGTCGAAAAGTTTGAAGCCTGTGTCCTGAGGGTTATATGATGAAAAACAATAATGATATTAAAGAAGTCAAGGGTCTTATGAATTCAATGCAAAACCAATGAAATCTGGAATCAAAAAGGGGACATACTGGAGCATTTCTGCTGGTTGCCGCAAAAAGGACTGGAGGAATAAGGATCCAACGATCTGGTGCATTTGAAGGAATATGGAAGCATATGCATGTTATACCCCTGTCTCTCAGACATGTCCTGGGACGAGGCGTATAACCTGGAGGGTTATAAAGAACCGGAGGATTGTAATGGACAATTGCTTTGCACAGAAAGTTGCCCTACAGGCGAAATAAAGGGAGAGAGTTCATAATTGACAAATGACCAGGGTTATAATCTGCATCATGTATTGATATAAAGAAAAAACGCAGTTAATTCTTAAGCAGAAAATAGCCCAGCACCAATACGCCCAGGGCTATACGGTAGATCCCGAAAAGCTTGAAATCATGCTTTCGGATATAGTCCATAAGAAATCTTATGGCAATAACTGAAACAATAAAGGCTGTCACCATTCCGAAAAATAAGACGGCGGCTTCACCAGGCTGAAAACCAAAACCGAATTTTGCTATTTTATATGCGCTTGCCCCGAACATTGCAGGGATGGCTAGGAAAAAGGAAAACTCGGCGGCAGCCGCCCTGGAAGTGCCGATTAGCATCGCTCCTATTATGGTGGCTCCGGAGCGGGAGGTGCCGGGTACAAGGGAGAGCAGCTGAAAGACACCAATAATAAAGGCGCTTTTATATGTAATGCTCTGCACCGAGGTGTTTTTAAGCTGACGGTTTTTATTCCATTGCTCTATAATAAGGAATACGACACCGTATAATACCAGCGTAAAGGCCACGGTCTGATAATTGTAAAACAGGGCATCTATCCTGTCGTTAAATAAAAAGCCTATTACACCCGCCGGTATGCTCGCTACAGCCACCTTGAACCATAGGATCCAGGTCTGCTTTTTTTCCTCACCGGTCTTTTTCGGCGAAAAGGGATTGAGCCTGTTGAAATACAAAATTATTACGGCAAGAATGGCTCCCAGCTGTATTACAACCAGAAACATCTCCATAAAGGCTTCCGACACATTGAGCTTTATAAACTCATCGGCGAGAATCATATGGCCTGTACTGCTTATAGGCAGCCATTCCGTGATGCCTTCGATTATTCCGATTATGACGGTCTTGATAATCTCAATCAAATTCATTTATTACGCTCCTGTTTTTTCTTCGTGCTCCACTGTAACTCATAAGCTGTGCAATTTTATCATCTTAGTTGGGCGAATAAAAACTTAAAGCTGTCGAATAACGTTTCTGCGGACTGCTCCGGATTTTTCAGCAGCTCGTTATGCGACAGCCCTTTGACTTGTCCAGTTTTTTTACAGCATAAAAACAATTATGGCGCAGAGATTTAAACACAGACTGATAAGATATAGGGTAAAAACCACCTGTTTTTGTGTCATGCCCTTTGCCAGAAGCCTGTGGTGAACCTGGGTAGCGTCCCCTTCGTATACCGGTTTCTTGTTTTTTATTCTGTTTAACACTACAAAAAGGTTATCGAAAATGGGCAGGCCGAGAGCAAGCACAGGAACAAAAATGGATATGGCGGTAGCCTGTTTGAAAGCACCGTCCAAGGATATAAGCCCCAGCATAAAGCCTAAGAAAGTGGCGCCGGCATCGCCCATCAGAATTTTAGAGGGGAATTTATTATATTTCAGGTAACCCAGACAGATACCCACCAGGATTATGCCCATTATGGCCGAATAGAAGTTTCCCTTGGCCATGGCGACTATAAACAATGTGCAAGAGGAGATACATGAGAGTCCCCCGGCCAGTCCGTCCAGACCGTCCATAAAATTTATAACCGTTGTAACTCCAAACATCCATGTAACGGTAAGGGAGAACTGGAGCCAACCGGGCAGAAGGATATAGCCACTGTCAAGAGGATTAGTGAAGCCGCGAAATCTGACACCGGAAATGAAAACCAGCACGCATGCCGACAGCTGAACAATCAGCTTTGGAAGGGCTTTCAGATCACTGCCTTTTATTTTATACCAGTCGTCTACCATTCCTATTGCAAAAATTATCAGGGAGCTTATCATAATCAGCAGGGATTTTGTAGAAAAGTCCCTGAGAATTATAAAGTAACATACCCAGAAGGTCAAAAACATACCCAAACCCGCAAGATAGGGTTTGGTTTCATTATGTATTTTCCTCTCCGAATCCCTGGGCTTTTCGCAATAGCCTATTTTGATGGCCAGAGCTCTGAGTTTCGGAGTTATAATTATCATAATTAATAGAGAGAGAGCAAATGCCGATATATAATGCAGGATGTTACCATTCATTTTAACGCTCCTTGGTTGGTGAAGATATTTCTACGCCTGCCAATCATTAACTCTTATACAATCTGCAGCTAAAATTGTCAAGCAATAAAATGTAAAAATATGAATAAGACGGTTCTGAGGAATATTTTGCAACAGCATAAAGGCATCAAACACAGGTTTATATTCAAAGGACCTTATGTTATAATATCCCAAAGGTATTTGCCGCAATATTCCTCATATGTGGTTATGTTTTCTTCATACATTCTTTTAGCGGCGTCAGGGCCTATATAGCGCCAGTGCCAGGACTCAAAAGTATAGCCTGTAATATGCGAATATCCCTCCGGATATCTCAGAATAAAGCCGTATTTATGGGCATTGTTTTTAAGCCAGACATATTCATCGGAGTTTTCAAAGAAGCTGTTCGTGGCCGACATCAGGTCAACGGCGAGGCCTGCCTGGTGCTCCGAATGTCCGGGGCGGGCCGAGTACATGTCGGCACCATCAACACCGTCACGCTGGGAGTACATCTCAAAAAGATATTCCTGGGTCTCGTAGCTGCGAAAAGCCGAATAAACGTAGAAATATATGCCCTCAGCCCTGGCGGCTTCCTGCATATCGATGAATTTATCCGATGCTTCTTTCCTGAGCTTGTAAACGGTACCGGGTATGTAAACAAGGTCTTCAGGAACATAACCCTCGGGTAATCTGTATATCTTATTGCACAGAACATCTGTTGCGGACGGGTCTTTAACCTCCTCTATATTACTGTAGAATTCATTTTGGACACCAATATTTACATAAGCTGCGGCTCTATCGGCAGGTATATCAGGATTGTCCTTTATGTAATCCAGGTACCTGAAGAGGTTATCGGGAATAAAGTGTTCCAGCTTGGTACATTCCTGCAGCTTTCTGAAATTCTCGCTCTGCTTATAATGACCTGTATTTATGTTGATTACATTGGCGTAAGAATCATAGATTACGGTATTATTAAAAACCATATTCAGAACCGTGATCGGCAGATATGTGACGCCCCTACCCACAACGGAGGGAAGATTGAAGCTCACCGGATGGCCGTTTATAACAAAGGTGTTGGTGCTCGGAATATGGGAGATTATTGTCTCATCCGGCATTACTGTATATATGCAGTGCAAAGACTCTTCATATTCCACTATGCCCCCAAGCCGCTCTGCCACGGACCTGAACGGGACATATAATATCATGTTGTCTGCTGAAACCGTGACATTGGCTTCTTCTGAAGGGGGCTTCCCGTCCGTATTATCAGCCAGGGCAGCCGGTGCGGACGCTAATAGCAGCAGAGCAATTGTAAGTGTGATGGTTTTTTTAAGTTTATCTCTCATACTGGCCTCTTTGCGGTTAATTTTTTATAAATGCTATAACAATATTACAGATACAATAATAACATATAATCTATCCAATTAAAACACAGTAGTCAATTTTGTATGTGTCAAGTAAACGTTGGCAAGTTTCATAACAAGGGAAATTGTTCAGAAAAGCTTGCTGAAATTAATGATGTTAACAAATGAAAGGAACAGTAATCCCCATAATTATTCTTTAATCTGC
>JAAYOP010000084.1 GCA_012520295.1 Clostridiales bacterium
AAAATTCGACAAATAATGCGAAATACTGCGGGGTTCGCCCAAAGTGCACCGGCTCGTCTTTAGTTTACTTAATTTACACTAAAAATGGGTATACAAAGAGTTATGCACATTATCCACAGAGTTATCAACAATGGCCAAACCCGCTTGAACACAGGGTTTTACACAAAAAATGGAAAAATATGTGTGGACACTGAAACCAAAATCCGCAGGCTTTGAATATAATGAATTGTGTTGACATAACAACACTAAAGCATATTTGCCCTGTGATTTCGCATCCGTGTGAAGCTAAGGGATAATATGAAAAAGAGGCTGAAAAATGGGCGAACACAGCCTCAAAGGCGAGGGGAGGAGGAAAGAAGAGAGGGGCAGGAGACCAATTGCCGTGAAGAAGGGGGACTTGCGCCCCAGAGGAAAAGGATTAGGCACAAAAACTCCGGCTAAATCCAGGATATAGCCGGAGTTTTAGAAAAGGAGAAACAATACTTGTCAAAGATGAAGAATACTTAATGTATTCAGGTATCCATATATCATACTAGCTTATCCACCGGCATGGTCGCATAGGCGTTCAGGCTGCTGTCCGCCCGATTGCCTGAGAGGTATTCATAATAGCCCTGGCATCCAATCATGGCGGCATTGTCGGAGCAGAGGCTTAGAGGCGCCAGGTAGATTTCCAAATTGTTTTCGGCGGCCGCGGTGGAAAGATCGCGTCTTATAACAGAGTTTGCGGCAACGCCCCCGGAGCAACATATTTTAGAATATCCCAGACTCTTGCAGGCGGATATTGCCCGCGGTACCAGAGTGTCGCTGATGGCCCGGCAAATGGAAGCTGCCAGCCCCTCCCGGTCAACGGGATTTCCTGACTGAGCCGAGTTGTGGACCAGGTTTATAACTGCTGTTTTCAAACCTGAAAAAGACATGTCAAAGGGACTGTCATTAATCTTCGATACGGGCAGAGCATACTTTTTCTCGTCTCCGTTTTTAGCCAGCGCATCTATAGCGGGGCCGCCGGGATATCCCAGCCCCAGGACTCTGGCTGTCTTATCAAAGCACTCTCCCGCCGCGTCATCCCTGGTGGTTCCTATTATTTTCATATCGGTATACCCGCGGACATCCACCAGAAGAGAGTGCCCCCCTGAGACCACAAGAGCCAGGAAGGGAGGGGTCAGCTCGGGATAGGCGATATAGTTGGCCGCAATATGGCCGCGAATATGGTGAACCGGTATCAGGGGTACATCAAGGGTCAGCGCGGCGGATTTGGCAAAGTTTACGCCCACCAGTAAAGCTCCTATCAGTCCCGGAGCATATGTTACTGCCACAGCGTCTATACCGGCTCTTGTGATACCGGATTTCTCAAGGGCTATTTCCGCAAGGGGGGTGATGACCTGGATATGCCGCCTGGAAGCCAGCTCGGGTACGACTCCGCCGTATATTCTATGCATTTCAACCTGGGATGATATCTCGCTGGAGAGTACTTGTCTTCCGTTTTTGGTAACTGCGACCGCTGTTTCATCGCAGGAGGTTTCTATGGATAATATGTGCATAGGTCAAAACCTTTCATCAAGTATCATAATCGAGGCATCTGAAATAGGAAAAACAGGTTGTTCAGTGGACATTAATAATGAAGGAATCATTATATATATAATGTCATTAAAACCGCGTCTTCCCGGGGGCGCTCATAATAGCTTCGCCTTATGCCCGTCTTTTTAAATCCCAACCCTGAATACAGAGATATGGCAGCCCGGTTGCTCTGCCTGACCTCCAGAGTTAAAAACCTCAGGCTGAGACAACGGGCTGTTTTTATCAGGGTTTTTATGAGAAGAGCGCCTATTCCCCGGCGCCTTGCCTCGGGAGCAACGGCGATATTATTGACATACCCTTCATCAAGTATTGAGAGCATGCCTGCATAGCCCAGGAGCCTTTCAGCCTCCCTGGCTGTGTAATAAAGGCAAAGAGGGTTGTCCAGCTCGGAGATGAACATTGCCCGCGTCCATGGAACGCTGAAGGAGACGCGCTCAATTTCAACAGCCTGGGGAATATCAAGCTTACTCATGAGAGCGATTTCCATTGCCATTATCCTTCATTGGTGCCTAAAATGCGCCTTATACATTTATATATCTGCCGGGCGGTAAGCTGGTACACCTCGTCGGAGGCGCCAAAGGGGTCAAATACATCCACACTGTCAAGCATATATACAATGTGTTGAAGCCGGGGATGGGCGGCCTTAACAGCCTCGGCATGGGCCGAGGTCATGCAGTATATGGCCGATGCGTCTTTTAAAAGCTCTTCGGTTGCGGGCCTGGACAAATGGCCGGACAGGTCCGCCCCGTATTTTTTAACGGCATTTTGAGCGCCGGAAGTAGCGGGGAGTGAGGGAGCGGCATATAGCCCGCAGGAAACCGCCGTAACGTCCGGATTTTTTGACAGAGCGTTGAAGATAGCTTCTGCCATGGGACTTCTGCAGGTGTTTCCCGAGCATATGAAAACAATCTTTTTTTTCATCAAAACCTCCGAAAATAATAGACGCGAAACCTATTTTGCATCAAACCAGCTTTTTCCTATATGAGCCTCTGCCACCAGGGGTACGGAGAGCTTTATAACGTTTTCCATTTCTTCGGTCAGAATGGCTGCGGCTTTTTCGGCCTCACTGGCCGGCGCTTCGGCAATCAATTCGTCATGCACCTGCAAAAGCAGCCTGGCCTTCAGGCCCTCCTTTTTAAAGCGGTCCCTTACCCTGACCATGGCAAGCTTTATAATGTCGGCCGCAGTTCCCTGTATGGGCATATTCAAAGCGACACGCTCACCAAATGAGCGGATGTTGTGGTTTTTGGATTTGAGTTCAGGAAGGTATCGCCTGCGTCCGAAAATGGTTGATACAAAGCCCTCTTTCTTTGCCTTTTCCACAATGTCCTTCATATACTTGCCAACTCCGCTGTATTTGGAGAGGTAGCTGTCTATATACTGTCGGGCCTCGTACCGGCTGATCTTTAAATCCTGGGCCAGAGAGAAGTCTGATATACCGTAAACAATGCCGAAGTTCACAGCCTTTGCCCGGCTGCGCTGAAGGGGAGTAACCTCCCGGGGGTTGACACCGAAAACCTGGGAGGCCGTGACCCTGTGTATATCCTCTCCGGCCTCGAAGGCGGATTTCATTACCGGGTCGGAGGATATATGGGCCAGCAGTCTTAACTCAATTTGGGAATAGTCGGCGTCTATAAGCAACCAGTCCCCGCTGGCCACAAACATTTTGCGCAGCTCGCCCCCCAGCTCGGTGCGGACGGGGATATTCTGAAGATTCGGTTCGGTGGAGGAGAGCCGCCCTGTGGCGGTGGCGGTCATATTGAAGCTGGTGCGGATGCGCCCGTCGGGGGATATGACCTTTATAAGCCCGTCGGCATAAGTGGACTTGAGCTTGGTCAGCTGTCTGTAATCAATGAGCTTTTCGATTATGGGATGCTTGTCAGCCAGTTTATTCAGAACCTCGATATTGGTCGAATATCCTGTTTTAGTCTTTGAGACCACAGGGAGCCCCAGTTTATCGAAGAGCACATGTCCCAACTGCTTGGTTGAATTTATATTGAACTCCTCGCCCGCCAAAAGGTATATGTCGTGCTGCAAAACTGAAATGGACTCTCCCAGAGCTTTCCCGAAGGCTGAAAGCTGAGCCCTGTCCACAGCGAAGCCTGTATGCTCCATTTCGGCAAGCACCCTGCACAGGGGAATCTCTATGGAATAGTAGAGCTCTTCCATGCCCTGTTCCACAAGCTTTGCATATGTGTGCTTATATAGCTCTTCAACAGCAAGAGCATGTGCTTTAAGAGCCTCCATATTGTCCGAATCCATGCCGGAAAGAACATTGTTGTTGTTACTGTCGTAAATGCTGTCCGGCAAATCGCGCCCTAATAGGTTTTTGGCCGTTTTTTGGAGAGTATAGCCTGTCTCATTTGGATTTAAAAGATAGGTAGCCAGAGCCGTATCGTATATAAAATCGTCAAATTCTATACTCTGGCTGAGAAGTGCGGTCATAAGACTCTTGATATCGTGGGAGGCTTTTTTTACGCCCTTTCCGAAAAATACATTCAGGAATCTGTCATAAACCTCTTGGTCAATATCCCTGCCGTTGACCACATACCCGTTGTTCCCCAGAACAATTGAGAGCATATTGAGGCTCTTGCTGGCGACAAAGCTGACATGTTCTGATTTTTCGCATAAAGAGCACAGGGAGTTCAGCTCTTCGGAAGTGCTTGGCCATATCCACCGGATTTCCGGGTCTGCACTGACGGGCTGCGATTCCGGGGGCGTATAGGTAAGATTGAACTGTTTAATCAGTCTTGAAAATTCCAGCCTTGTGAATATCTCATACAGAGCCTTGTTGTCGGGCTCCGTTCTTATACAGTCCTCAGGCTTGAATTCTAAAGGAGCCGTTTTGTCTATAACGGCCAGTCTGTAGGACATAAAGGCGCTTTCTCGACCTTCTTCCAGCTTTTTTCGAACTGCCGGTTTTATATCCGGGGAATC
This sequence comes from Clostridiales bacterium, assembly GCA_012520295.1. Taxonomy (GTDB): domain Bacteria; phylum Bacillota; class Clostridia; order Oscillospirales; family Oscillospiraceae; genus JAAYOP01. Next base: position 4,516 of record JAAYOP010000084.1, read on the forward strand.
CAAGTTTTCGTATACTTCTTCAAGGGTTTTGAAGCGGCATATTAGCTGGGTTGCAGTTTTCACGCCCACGCCGGCAACTCCCGGTATATTGTCTGAGCTGTCCCCCATCAGAGCCTTCAGATCTATCAGGTTTTCAGGTCTGAAACCATATTTATTTAAAAAGGCCTCTTCGTCATACTCGACGGTTGCGGATTTTCCGCCGGATGTGGAAACCAGCTTTACATGGACCCTGTCGTCTATCAGCTGCAGGGTGTCTCTGTCGCCGGTGACTATAACGCAGTCCCAGCCCCTCTCGGAGCAGGCCGAGGCTATAGTGCCTATCAAATCGTCTGCCTCGTAGCCATCCAGCTCATATACGGGGATATTCATGGCGGCCAGCACCTGCTTTGTCAGAGGTAACTGAATGGCCAGATCCTCCGGCATGGGCTTTCTTGTGGCCTTATAATCTTCGTACATATCGTGCCTGAAGGTGGGGGCATGGGTGTCAAAGGTAACGCACAGGGCATCCGGAGAGTCTTCATTCAAAAGCTTCTGCAGTGTTGTTATAAATCCGTAAACGGCGTTTGTAGAAAGACCATCCGAGGTAGTTAAATTCCTTATTGCGTAAAATGATCTGTTGATAATGCTGTTTCCGTCCAGCACCATTAGTTTCATAGTGTTTTCCCCCGTATTCTTCTGAAGTGGACTTCAGGCACAATAATTGTATATCGGCCTTGCCGCCGGCTGCCGCTTTGCGGCGAGGCTAATGCGCCAATTGTATAATTATTATACCATAAAAAAGTTCAGTTTTGAAGCGGTTCTAAGACGGTTTAAGAAACTCTGCGTAAGTAACAAACCCTGTTATATCAATAAGTTCAGCGTTTAAGACGCTCTGCGGTATTGTGCGGGTCTGTGCCATTTAAGTGACACATTAGTAACACGCTTTTAAGCTGAACTTGCCCGGTCAGGCATTACTTCAAGAATAGTGATGGTTATATCCTTCATCCGGGTTCACCGTCCTTATATGACCTCACATAACCTCATATAAACGGCGAAACACAAGCCGCCTATATCCAAGTACCCTTTAATTATAACACGCCATATAAGCGAAAGGAAGGCAAAGCTGAAAGCCCTGCCTTCCTTTTTTGTATAGTGTACAATGATATGGTCTAAAAAAAGAAGAAGCTGACCCCTAACTGTGGTAAAATGGTAAGTGCTAACAAACCAATCACAGAAAGGGATAGCTTCTATGAAAAGAATAGCACAA
>JAAYOP010000085.1 GCA_012520295.1 Clostridiales bacterium
ATATGAGCTCTTTGAGTTTATTATAACAAACTACGGAAAAGAAATTCCTGAGGGCGTATGCTTTCATTTTGAAATTGCCGGCGACCTTCTGGACGAAAAAACACTGAGCCTCCTGAATAAGGCCCCGCCCGGCCTTATTCAGACGGAAATAGGAATCCAGAGCTTCAATGCCAAAACACTGGCCGCCATAAAACGCAAAACAGACACCCAGCGACTGAAAGATAATATTAAAAAGCTGTTGTTAAAAGAAAACATACACGTTCATATCGACCTGATAGCGGGACTCCCCTTTGAGGATATGTCCAGCTTTGCCCGGAGCTTTAACACAGCTTTTGAGCTAAAACCCCATATGCTCCAGTTGGGCTTTTTAAAACTCCTTCACGGTGCCGCAATGCGGGAGAAACCGGACAGATATCCCTGCCGCTTCAATGCAAGCCCTCCCTATGAAGTCACCGAGACTCCTTGGTTATCTCCCTGCGAGCTTGAGATTTTGCACAATGCGGAGGATTCTTTGGAACGCCTCTATAACAGCCGCCGCTTCCTGATGACTGTTGACTATGTTATAAAGCAAACCGGTAAAACTCCCTTTGAGTTTTTTCGCCAATTCGGCTCATATTGCGCAGAGAAAAAAATTTCAGGTATCTCTTTGAATGACTACACTGCCCTGGCCTTTGATTATTTCAGTCAGCTCCGGGGCATAGACAGGTTTTTGCTGAGGGATGTTATGGCCTGTGACCTGCTGTCGGTAAATCCGTCGGGCCGGCTGCCCCCCGCTCTGAAAATAAGGGATCCATTCCAAAAGTTAATTAACCGCAAGCTCTCGGAGCTTCGCCTGCAAAAGGCCCCTGATAATACAGCTTACAGAAGGGCTGTAATCTTATATTCGGAAGGCTGTGCGGCATACTGCGACGGCACAAAAAACCCCGTCACAGGCCGCTATCCGCTAAAATTTCTCAGGCTTCACTAATACTATGGCCCTGTTAACAGAACATGAATAAGTATAAGGAGGCAGGTTATGATTGTTACCACCACACCAAGCATTGAGGGCAGGCGAATAGTCGACTACAGGGGAGTCGTTTTCGGCGAGGTTATCTCCGGCGTTAACTTCATAAAGGACTTTGCAGCCGGTCTGTCAAATTTCTTTGGCGGCAGGGCAGGTTCTTATGAGGGCGAGCTTATTGAAGCCCGGGAGCAGGCACTGGCTGAGATGCAGAAAAGGGCCAAAGCCCTGGGTGCCAACGCCGTTGTGGGCGTGGATATCGATTATGAAGTTCTTGGACAAGGCGGCAACATGCTGATGGTCACTGCTTCCGGTACGGCAGTCAGGATTGAATGAACCTTCTGACAAAACAGAAATGGGGCAATCGAAAAAATGGCGACGCCAATTTTCGATTGCCCCATATATCAATTGGAATCTTAGCCGTCAACTTCCACTGTAATCCCTCCAAGGCAGGCCTACTATTATTATAGATACAAAATATAAATCCGTCACAGCCGCCGGTTATTTTGACAGCTGCCATGTAAATTTATATTTATGTAAAAATAGAGGCTTTTTCTTTTGTATCACAAACTGCCTTTTATTCAGATCACAGCTTTCGGATTGAACCGCATAATCGGAATTTCCTACAAGACATTGCCTGGTGACAAAATCCAGCTTTATATCCATTGGGATATTAAGCTCCATTCTCAGGTTCTTTGTAGGGTGGTTTACGTTAAACTGCATTTCCGGTACTGCCGTATGGTTTTTGTCATAGAGCTCTATATCCAGTTCAACATCCACACATTCATTTCTTTTAATTATCCTCGGAAAAAGCAATAAGTATTCTTCAAATCCATTGCTATTTTTTATTTTTTCAATATTAATCCCTTTGGCGCTGATATTATATCCGCTTCCCTGCCACTTAAATGCGAAACTGTCACAATCTATGCTGCATCGTGTGCTCCTGAACCTGAATTTGATTGTACATATTATATATTCCGGATTAATAAATGTCATAGTATAGTTGTAATAATCATAAACCCTTTTTACTTCGTTTTTATACAAGTATACCGTATAGTAGAATAATCTCCTTTTTAATGTATCAAACAACAGGAAGGTTATGGCCAGCACAAGGCCGAACGCGACTGGGATGCTGCCATGAAGACATTGATAAAACAGTGTCTTTATAAAGGGCAAAATGCTGAATACTGCAGCCACCAGGATAGAGACTATGACATTTGTTATAGTTGAATCAACAATAGAAACAAGCTTGTTTTTTAGTTTGTCCATCATTATCACGTCCGTTTGCCACGTCCGTTTTGTTGGTAATTATTCATATGTTTAAAATTCTGCAAATATGATATGTTTTCTATAAATCAAGAAAAAAAGGCTTTGCTTTGAGACCGCAAAGTCTTTTTCTTTTATGTGTTTAATATATTTTAGCACTTAACAGTTTGACGACATATTGTGGCATAATTTACAATTTTTCCATGGTATA
>JAAYOP010000086.1 GCA_012520295.1 Clostridiales bacterium
GGCAGATTAAAGAATAATTATGGGGATTACTGTTCCTTTCATTTGTTAACATCATTAATTTCAGCAAGCTTTTCTGAACAATTTCCCTTGTTATGAAACTTGCCAACGTTTACTTGACACATACCCGCTTGTTTTCGTGCCAGATTATGCTATAATAATATATAAGGATATTGACACAGAAATAAGGGAACAATATTTTATGCCGGTATATGTTTTTTTTATCGGAGGGAAAGGAAGGATGACGCTATGGCAAAGTTTGATGATATAAAGCGGCAAACAGCCGATACTGCCGAAATGATTGCCGGAAAGTCGATTCAGCTTGCAAAAAAGGCGGCTGAAAAAACCAAGCAACTGGCAAGAATTACAGTGCTAAAAGCAGAAATCCTGGCAGAAAAGGATGCCATCAGGAGGGCATACTGCAAGCTTGGAAAGCTCTATTATGAAATACATGGCAAGGAGCCAGCCGAGCCGATGGCGGAAACGGTGGGGCTGATTGACGAAAGCCTGAAAAGAGTTCAGGAAATGCTCGATAAAATCGAGGAAATAAAGTCTGAGAATAAAATAACCGAAGAGGATGTTGAAGTAGAGATAAATATAGAAATCATCCCCGAGGAGCAGGAGTGCGACAATGAGGACGCCCTGAATAAAACAGATGAGCAAAGCACCGTAATTGAGGAGGAGCCGGAAAATCCGGTATAAGCAGCCGATGCTGAACATACGGGTTAACAGGTTATTTCAGAATATGGATAAAAAAAGAGCGGACCCCCTGGCCTAATAGCCGTGGAGCCGCTCTTTTTGAATAGTTACCAATAAATCGATAAAGGGGAACTCACCCACCACAGGCATGCTCCACATGCCTGTGGTGGGGCGTCTGGGAAGCCGCCCCTACGGCAAAGAAACAAAGTATTGCTATTGTTGCGTTTTTGAATTGTTCAGCAGGCATTATATAAATTAAAAATCACCGGCTGACGAAAACCTATCAGCCCAATCCTGCCAATCTGCCCAGTTGGAATATCAAAGCCGACGCCACATAGGCGCTCATAATCTGCCACAGTACCGAAAACAGGGTCCATTTCAGGCTGTTCATCTCTTTATATATGGTGGATACTGCGGCTACGCAGGGCACATACAGCAAGACGAAGACAAGGAATGAGTAGGCCGACAGGGGAGTGAAGACACCGGAAAGGGCAGCGGCAACGGCCGAGTTTTCAGCGGCAAGGGAAAAGCCGAAGGACATGCTCAGGGAGGCAACCACCGTTTCCTTTGCGATAAAGCCGGTGAGAAGGGCCACCGCAGCCTGCCAGCTGCCAAATCCGTTGAGGGTGAAAACAGGGGCAATGGCGCCGCCGATGACAGCCAGAATGCTTTTTGAGGCGTCCTCCGTCATTTTAAAGGAAGTATCAAAATTCTGGAGTACCCACAGAACAATGGTCATGACCAGTATCACAGTTCCGGCTCTTTGAATAAAGCCCCGGATTCTCTCCCACAGGTGCAGCAGGGAGTTTTTCAGTGCTGGCATCCTGTAGGGCGGAAGCTCCATGACAAAGGCGGCGGTGTCGCCTTTAAATACTGTTTTGCTGAGGATTATACCGGTTAGAATGGCCGCCAGCATACCCATTATATACAGCGAAAAGACAACGATACCGGCCCGGCTTCCGAAAAACGCCGAGGCTATAAGCCCGTATACCGGGAGCTTGGCCGAGCAGCTCATAAAGGGAATGAGCATAATGGTAAGGCGTCTGTCCTTCTCATTTTCCATTGTCCGCGCGCCCATCACCGCGGGGACAGTGCACCCAAAGCCCATGAGCATCGGAATAAAAGCCTTTCCAGACAGGCCGAAATTTCGCAGCAGCCTATCCATTATAAAAGCGCCCCTTGCCATGTAGCCACTGTCCTCAAGGATGGACAGGAAGAAAAACAGCAGCGCTATCTGGGGCAGGAAGGTCAAAACACCTCCCACGCCGGCCACTATTCCGTCACACACCAGACTGATAAGCCAGGGAGCGGTATCAATACTCTCCAGAAGGGTATATATACCGGGGGTCAGGATATTCTCGATAAAATACGCCATATAGTCTGAGAGCATTGTTCCGAAGGGACCGAAGGTTATGAGGAATATAACCAGCATGGAAGCTATAAATATGGGAAGTGCCCATATTTTATGGGTCAGGACTCTGTCAATCCTGTCGCTGGAGCTTGAAGCCCTGCTCTCTTCCTGTGCCCTATTGACCGATACCTTCACGGCCTTTTCAATAAACCGGTACCTGCTGTCTGCTATCAGGGTCTCCCTGTCGCCCAAAACGCTGGAGGCCTCATACCGCGCTATTATCCGGTCCAGAGCTTTCTTTGTCTCCTCATCGAGTGCCAGAGCCTTTTCAACAATACTGTCGCCCTCCAGCAGCTTGATGGATGCCCAGTGGGCCGGTATACCGGCAGCATACGCGCTGTCATGGAGGAGAGCATCCATTTCGTGGTGTATTTCGTGAGTAAAATCATCATAGAGATCGTCAGGCTCGGTATTATAGCCTATATGTATCTGCATATGGGCCGTTTCAAGGAGCTTGTCAAGATTTTTCCCGGTTTTCGCGCTTATTGGAATACATGGTATCCCGAGAGCCTCAGACAGCTTTTCAGCATCGATGTTGTCGCCATTTTTCTCCACCTCGTCCATGAAGTTCAGGGCGACAATCATGGGCCGCTCCAGCTCCAGAAGCTGGATAGTCAGATACAGATTTCTCTCAAGATTGGTGGCATCTATAATATTGATAATCACATCAGGGCGATTATTTATAATATAATCTCTGGAGATGACTTCCTCCATGGAATAGGGGGAAAGGGAATATATACCCGGCAGGTCCACAATAGTGACGGGCTTTCCGTCCAATTCAGCGGTGCCTTCCTTTTTCTCCACGGTCACGCCCGGCCAGTTCCCCACATATTGGTTGGAGCCGGTAAGGGCATTGAAAAGAGTGGTTTTACCTGAATTGGGGTTACCCGCCAGGGCAATCCTGATTTTTCTGCTGTCGTGCTCTTCTCTGTCCTCGTCTCTTAAATGATGCAGCCTTTCATGTTCGTGGTCAAGCCTCATCTGCTCGGCAACACGGGCCTTTGAGGCGTTGGGCCGGGCAGGATAGACAGTATACCCGGGCTTTATGGCGTCTGTTTTTACAGAAGCATCGGACACAATTATTCTTGCCGCGTCTTCCTTTCGCAGGGAAAGGTTATATCCTCTCAGCTTAAGTTCTATGGGATCGCCGAGGGGGGCAAGTTTCATAACGGCTACCGCAGTTCCGGGTGTAAGTCCCATATCGGTGAGCCTTCTTTTTATGGCAGGCGATTTATTGTCAACACTGATAATGACTCCCTTTTCTCCGGGAGTCAGTTCCTGAAGTGTCTTTTTCATTTTATATAACTCTCCTCAATGGTAGTTAGCATAGGCTAACTCGAGTTTAGCACGGCTGACTTCCGCTGTCAATATTTTTTTCACCTTGTATCGATGTTTTTTTTGTGCTACAATTTGTCTATTATAAAATGACAGAACTGCGGACCGGTTATGACAGCCGCGCATAAGAAATGGAGATTTGTAGAGCCGGAATGGATAGAACATTAATAAAAGAGCTGTATGAAAGACAATCGGAGCTTGAGGGTGCAGAGGTTACCGTGTGCGGATGGACCAGGACGGTTAGAGATATGAAATCCTTTGGCTTTATCGAGCTCAATGACGGTAGCTGCTTTAAAGGAGTGCAGATAGTATTTGACAACTCCCTGAAAAACTTCTCTGAACTGGCAAAGCTGAATGTGGGGGCGGCTATTGTTGTCAAGGGCATATTTAAGTTGACGCCTGAGGCAAAGCAGCCCTTTGAAATCAGCGCGGAAGAAATCCGTGTGGAGGGAGACTCTCCTCCGGACTATCCGCTGCAGAAAAAAAGACACTCTGTGGAGTTTCTCAGGACAGTCGCGCACCTGAGGCCCAGGACGAACCTGTTTTCAGCCGTATTTCGCATTCGCTCTGTGACCGCCCATGCAATTCACTGTTTTTTTCAGGACAGGGGATTTATATATGTAAACACCCCAATCATTACAACCAGTGACTGTGAAGGCGCGGGGGAGATGTTCCGTGTAACCACCATTGACATGGCCAATCCGCCTTTAGATGAGAACAATGATGTGGATTTCAGCCGGGACTTTTTCGGAAAGGAAGCCGGCCTTACCGTTTCCGGACAGCTAAATGCCGAGAGCTTTGCTCTGGCTTTTAGCAACGTATATACCTTTGGTCCCACCTTCAGAGCAGAAAACTCCAATACTCCCAGGCATGCTGCGGAGTTCTGGATGATAGAGCCAGAGATTGCCTTTGCCGACCTGGATGACAATATGCAGCTTGCCGAGGACATGCTTAAATATATTATTACGACAGTAATGGAAAAATGCCCCTCCGAGCTCAGCTTTTTAAACAGCTTTGTGGCAAAGGGGCTTATAGACAGGTTGAAAAATATCGTTGAATCGGAATTTGCCCGAGTGACATATACACAGGCCATTGAGCTTCTTTTAAAAAGCGGCGAAAACTTCCAGTATCCTGTATCCTGGGGATGCGACCTGCAAACGGAGCATGAGCGTTATCTGGCAGAAAAGCACTTTAAGAGGCCTGTTTTTGTGACCGATTATCCAAAGGAAATCAAGGCCTTTTATATGCGCCTCAATGACGATGGGAAGACGGTGGCGGCAATGGACCTGCTGGCTCCCGGAATTGGTGAGATTATCGGCGGCAGCCAGCGTGAGGAGCGCCTGGATATGCTGGAGGCCAGGATGAAGGAGATGAACCTGGAGCCGGAGGCCTACTGGTGGTATATGGAGCTGAGGAAATTCGGGGGAACAAGACACGCTGGTTTCGGACTTGGCTTTGAGCGCCTTATCATGTACCTGACGGGCGTGGCTAATATAAGAGATGTGATTCCCTTTCCCAGAACCACCGGCTCGGCAGAGTTTTAAAAAACAACAAAGGGGGTTGATGCATTTTGCACCAACCCCCTTTTGACTGGTCATCCCTGGGAATATCGAAGCAAAAACTGCCTTGTCCGCTCCTCCTTCGGGTTGTCGAAAACCTGGTTGGGGAGCCCTTGCTCCACTATCACTCCATCGTCCATGAATATGACCTTATCAGCCACATCCCTGGCAAAGAGCATCTCATGGGTGACTATTACCATTGTCATTTTCGCCTCGGCGAGGGCTCTGATAACCTTCAATATCTCTCCGGTCAGCTCCGGGTCCAGGGCTGAGGTAGGCTCGTCGAAAAAAAGGATTTTTGGTGAGAGGGCCATGGCGCGGGCTATTGAGACCCTTTGCTGCTGCCCGCCGGACAGCTGATAGGGATACTGAGAGGCCTTTTCTTCAAGTCCCATTTTCTTCAACAGCTTCATTGCAATGTCCGTTGCCTCCCTCTTGCTCAGTCCCAAAACGGAGACGGGAGCCTCCGTTACGTTTCTCAGGACGGAAAAATGGGGAAACAGGTTGAAGTTTTGGAATACAAGACCAATCTTGAGCCTCATTCTCCGGAGGGCGGCTTTGTCGGCATAGACCGCGCAGCCGCTCTCGTCTGTATGTACCATTGTATCCCCGTCGATAATTATTTCCCCTGAATCTATTGTTTCAAACTGGTTTATGCACCTGAGCAGGGTGGACTTTCCCGAGCCGGAGGGACCTATGATTGCCACCACCTCGCCGGCGCCTACCGAGAAGGATATATCATTGAGGACATTGTTATCACCAAAAGCCTTGAGTATATTTTTAACTTCCAGAATAGCCATGTTGTTTTCCTTATCCCCTTGAATCACACGATTTTATAATAGCTCAGCTTGCGTTCGGCATATAAAAATCCCTGTCCCACAAAGAAATTCATGACCAGATAGAATATGCCCGCAATAACAAAGGGAATTACCGACACCGCGCTTGAGGCGGCAGTTTCCGCAATGTGAAACAGCTCCGCGACCGCGATAATCCGGGCCAAAGCCGTGTCCTTGACAAGGGTCATAAACTCATTTCCCATGGGAGGAGTTATTTTCTTGATAACCTGAGGCAGTATTATTTTAAAGAATTTCTGACTGCGTGTAAACCCCAGGGCAGCGGCAGCCTCATGCTGACCGGTTGCAACGCTTTCAATTCCGCCCCGGTATATTTCGGCAAAATAGGCCGCGTAATTGAGACCAAATGCAATTATGGCCATGGTAAAGCGGTCGGCTCCCCTTATTCCGAAAATATAGTAAGGCCCGTAGAAGAAGAAAAGAAGCTGGAGCATCAGGGGAGTTCCGCGCATGATGAGCAGATAGAGCTGGACGGGCCAGCGAATCATCTTGATTTTAGACATTCTGCCCGCGGCCAGAACAAGGCCCAGAGGCAGGGATATCACCAGCGTGAGAAAAAATATTTCAAGAGAGACGACCATGCCGTCCACCATGGAGGATAGAAGCAGCGGCAGATTAATTCTATTCATATGGGTCACCCGTAATTATAAGCAAAATAGTTAAAGCCGTCCGGCTTAGAAAAAGGGGCACTGCTTTAAGCGCCCCTTTTCTGTTTTAAGCTTGTCCTATGAGAGTGTAAATACGTCTGTTCCAAACCATTTGTTTGAAATTTCTATCAGGGTACCGTTGGCATAAAGCTCCTTGAGGGTTTCGTTCATAATATTTGTCAGGGCCACATCCTCCTTGCGGAAGCCTATGGCATATTCCTCAGTGGCAAGAGCCTCGTCCAAAATGCGGTATTTTTCCGCCCCGTTTATGGTTATGTAGAACTCAGCCAGTATGCTGTCCAGAAGGGCCGCATCGGAGCTGCCCTGCTCGATTTCCATCATGACCTTCATATTGTCGTCCAGGGCGTTTACCGCGGAAAGGCTTGCCTTAAAGTCCGATGCGCTGTTCAGGGCATCTTCCGCCGAGGAACCGGACTGGAGAACCAAGCTGTGACCTGCCAGATCATCGAGTGTATAAAACTCAGAATCGGCCATGACAACGATTACCTGTTCATTATTCATATAGGGAACAGACAGGGACATGGCTTCGGCTCTCTCGGCTGTAACGGTCATACCGTTCCAAATGCAGTCGATATTTCCGGAATTGAGCTCAAGAATGTTTGCGTTCCAGTCGATTGGCTGGAGAATCAGCTCCCAGCCCAGCTTGTCGCAGACAGCCTGGGCAACGTCAATGTCAAAGCCTACAATGTTTCCGGCTTCATCCGTATAGCCCATGGGAGGGAAGGAAGCATCCAGTCCCAGAATGAGCTTATCCCTGTCCGCCGAGGTGTCCGCGGGAGTCTCATCGTCCGGAATGGTGGCGGAGGATTCTCCGTCGGCCTGTGGGCTGGCTGTGGGTGCGGGTGTTTCGGCAGTCTTGCCACCGCAGCCAACAAAAGTCAGGCAAAGCATGGCTATTAAAAGTGTAATGATAATACGTTTCATTTTCATATTTACCTCCTATAGTATTAGATAATTTAGCATAGTTTGACTGATATTTAAAGGGCAAAAACAATAAATCATTTATAAAAATGCGCAAAATCCGCAGGGCTACAGGATTTTATTGAGAAAACTCTTCAGCCTGTCGCTTTTTGGGGCTGTGAAAATATCCTCCGGGGAGCCTTCTTCCACTATGCATCCCTCGTCCATAAAGACAACTCTTGTGGCCACCTCACGGGCAAAGCCCATCTCATGGGATACCACCACCATTGTCATTCCGCTATCGGCCAGGCTTTTCATGACCTCCAGCACCTCGCCCACCATCTCCGGGTCAAGGGCGCTGGTCGGCTCGTCAAAAAGCATGACATTGGGATCCATACACAGGGCGCGGACAATGGCTATCCTCTGCTTTTGGCCGCCTGACAGCTGGGAGGGGTAGGCATCGGCCCTGTCCCTGAGTCCTACACGCTCCAGCAGGCTCATGGCCTTGTCCTCGGCCTCTGCTTTGGATTTGTTGAGGAGCTTCATGGGAGCCAGCGTCATATTCTTCAGCACGGTCATATGGGGGAAGAGGTTAAACTGCTGGAAGACCATGCCCATTTTCCGGCGATGTTCGTTTATATCCACCCGTGGGTCCGTGATATCCGTGCCCTCAAAAAGGATCGTTCCGGAGGTTGGAGTCTCCAGCAGGTTCAGGCAGCGCAGGAAGGTGGACTTTCCGGAGCCGGAGGGACCTATTACCACCATCACATCTGCCTTCTTTATATGAACGTTTACGCCGTTGAGCGCTTTTTGCCTGCCGAATTCCTTTTTTAGATCTTTAACTTCAATGAGGACGTCAGTGGTCACTGCTTCTCAGCCTCCTTTCCAGCTTATTGACAAGGTAGGTGAAAAACATAACCAGGGCAAGATATATCAGAGCCACGGCTATCAGGGGCATGAACGCGTCATATGTGCGGCTCCTGATTATATCGCCGGCTTTCGTCAGGTCAACCAGGGCGATATAGCCGCTCACCGCCGTTTCCTTCAGGAGTACGATAAACTCATTTCCCAGGGCGGGGAGAATGTTTTTTAAGGCCTGGGGCGTTATTATGTAGTACATGGTCTGAATATAGCTGAGGCCCAGGCTGCGCCCCGCTTCAAACTGACCCTTGTCTATGGACATTATTCCCGAGCGGATAATCTCCGCCACATAAGCTCCGGAATTGAACCCGAAGGCTATTATCGCCGTCAGAGTCTTATCAATATTCACGCTGGCGAAGATTACAAAGTATATGATAAGAATCTGAACCACAACGGGAGTTCCGCGTATGATTGTCAAATACAGCTTGCAGATAAAGTTTATCAGCTTTAATAAAACATAGCCGAGTTTTTTTCTAAAGGGCTGGCCTTTTTTCGGCTTGTCCATCTTGTCGAAGCTGGTGCGTATTATCGCCACGACAAATCCGATTATAAGCCCGATAAGGAGAGCGAAAAAGGTTATTATGAGCGTAACCTTAAGGCCGCTGAGCAGATATTTCCACCTGTCGTCGATTATAAAGTTGCTTCTGAACCTTTCCATAAAGCTTGCCAGGACGGGGCCTGGGCTGTTTAATAAAAAATCTATGAAGTACAATGAACTCACCTGCATTTTCAAGAAGCAGGGCGGGCCGATAAAGCCCGCCCTGCGGTACTTATGAGGATGGTGATTAATCTGCCTTTACGATAATAACCTGAGTAGCTGTTGTATACGGATCGGTAAAGTCGATGTTCTTGAGCCTGTCTTCCGTGACGGTCATACCGGCAACGCCGATATCTGCCTTACCGGACTGGACCGCGCCTATAATAGCGTCAAACTCCATGTCCTCAATCACCAGCTCCATGCCCAGAATGTCGGCAATAGCCTGGGCCAAATCGGCATCAATGCCCACAATTTTATCGCCTTCCTTATACTCATAGGGCTCAAAAGCGGCGTTTGTGGCCATAATCAGAGTTCCGTTTGAGCGGTCAACATTATCGGGGGAAACATAGGGGCTGGTGCCCTTTGTCTCATCGCCTATGTAGTTTTTAATAATCTGATCAATGGTACCGTTTTCTTTCAAGGTGGCAAGGGCACTGTTGATAGCTGCAGTGAGCTCAGGATTGTCCTTGGATACGCATATTGCATATTCTTCAATCTCAAAGGGCTCCTCAAGAATCTTCAGATCGGGATTTTTCTCCAAAAAGGCCTTGGCCGGCTCGATATCTATGATAACGCAGTCGACCTTACCCTGCTTGAGTGCCTGCACCGCGTCATGGCCCTTGTTATAACGTTCTATTGTGGCGTTCTCCACATCGCTTGCGTAGATATCGCCGGTGGTACCCAATTGCACGCCTATGGTTTTGCCCGCCAGGTCATCTACGGAAGTGATTTTTCCTTTACTCTCATCTTTTTTTGCACAAGAAGCAAATACCAGAATAAGAGACAGTATCAATACTGCCGATAATATTTTCTTGAGCATTGTCTTTTCCTCCATAATAGAATATAGATCAATCAATATCCACTGAACTATAGCACAATTAGAATAGATATTCAATAATTAAATAAAAATTGAATAAATAATCTGAGGCGCATAGTATTTGTGGGGAAATACTATGCGCCTTTCGGGGGGAAGCCTTGACACCTCGAACCTCAGCGGAGAAGCATTTGCCTTGCAAAGAATGTGTCTTCAAGAGGGGAAAGTCCCCCCCTTGATTATCCCCAGCTCTCCGAGGGGATTTTGTTATTTTATTTTCCTGCGTACCACGGGCAGGGACATGCCTTGTCATGCCCGTAAGCTGCAACTGCCGATTGTTATTTGAAGACAGATGACAGGAGCTTTCATGTTTTCAGACTCACAGTTCATGTATCCTTCGTCTGCTGGATACTGCCTGTTCAAAACTGCCTTCTCAAAAGCTCACTGCTCATTCGTTATCTCCCTTATCTTCTTCTCATAATCCAAACATATCTCCTGGGCGGTTTCCTTTGTGGCGCTCTCAGCGCTGATGCTGATTGTGCCCTCGCCCCCAGGCATGATATGGGCCTGGCCCCTGTCGGTCATTATCTTTAATCCGGATATAAACTCCGCGGAAAACTCGCTGCTCATCCTGGTCAGCTCCCTCAAAAGACGCCCCCTGTCACAGGAAATCCTGAGTTCTCTTTTGGCGGTAAAGAAACTGGGGATTTGCGACATGAGGGCCGCGAAGCTGTTTTCATACCATTGTAGTGCCGAAACAAGCCTGACGGAAAGAAAAACGCCGTTAATCGAAAAGGGGTGTGTTTTCAGCATTTCCTCTGCCTCGGCTCTGTCCCGGTCGAGACGAAGAACCTTGCCGCCCAGCTGGGAGGCCAGCAGCTCCGCTGCCGCCGGCGCCGTATAGGGAAGCACTGCTTTACCGTCCCCGTGCTCAAACTGGACAAGAGCCAGTGCGGTTAGAAGCTTGTCATGCTCCCAAATCTGTCCCTCCTCGTCACTCAAATTCAGGGAGAAGCCGTCCGGTGTAATACTGAGCATAGCAGTGCTCAGAGAAGGCTCCGTCAGGATAAACCCGGCGGACTCCAGGGCGGCGCGCACAAGCCTTGCGGCCTGGCTTCTTCCCGTCACCGAGATACCAGCCTTGTGTTCTGATTTCTGGGAAAAGGCGCAATCTGCCGCAGCCGCGCAATGGGCCAGCGGCGTACCCGTTATCGAGGAAAGGGAGCCTGCGCCATCGGCATCGGCCAGCGAGACATCCGTGAAAGATATGCCCTCCAGCCTTCTTTCAATATCACGTCCTATGGGCAGCCCTTTATTATTGAAAAACCAAAGCTTGATTTTTCTGCCCCTCTGCTCGGCGAAGAGAGTTATATCCAGTTTGTAGAGCAAAGAGGCCAGTGAGGCTGTGGCGGGAACGGTCGCGTCTAGATGAAAGACCTGTCCGCCGGAGGAGGCTGCCCCGCAGCCGAAGCATTCGGCGAATATCCGCGCGAATTCGCCGCCGCTGTGGGCGATACCCGCGGATTTGACGCCCGCGGCCATGCCCATTGAGAGACATATTTCAGGTGTAACTTCAAGGCCCAGCTGGCCTGATATCACACCCTTGACCTCAAACATGGGGCCTTGTCGCCCCATTCCCGTTATCAGGCTTGTTTTCAGCTTCGTCCCGGCCGGTATATTCTTATTTGGCCAGATTCGCACTCCCTCGCTGACCAGGCTCCCGGATCCGATGGCAACGCCCTCGCCCACAACGCTTCCTTCAGACAGCACCGTGTCGCTGCCAATTTTGGCGTTTCTGCACACAATGCTTCCCGTCGCGCGGATACGATCCTCCAGCAGGGCGCCGTCAATGACGCTGTTATTTATTCTGCAATCCTGTCCTATTGTACTGCCGTCTGAAATCACGGCCAGTGGACCTATTACTGTGCCCTTTCCGATTTCAACCCTGTCGCCGATATAGCAGGGAGGGATGAAGGTGGCGTCATTTTCGAGGGCGGTTTTGGTCCATATGTTTTTAGAGGCTTCGGGAGCGTCGATTTGGATTTGAAGATTGCCTGAGAGGGCATCAAAATTCGCTTCCAGATAGGACGAGCAGTTCCCCACGTCACACCAGTAGCCCTCGAATGGAATTCCGTAAATTCGCCGGTTCTGCGAGAGCAATATTGGAAATAAATCCCGGGCGAAGTCATAGGGGGTGTTTTCTGGTATTTCCGCCAAAAGACCGCCGGAAATAATATAGATACCTGTGTTCACAAAATCCGTATAGACTCTGTCCCGAGAAGGCTTTTCAATGAATCTTTCCACCCTGCCGTCAGAGTCTGTCATAACCAGCCCGTATTCCAACGGCTTTTCGCTGCGATACAGGGCAATTGTGACCTCCGCATTTTTGTCATAATGGGCTTTTATCAGCTTTTTAAGGTCCAGGTGGCAGGCGGCGTCACCGCTGATGATAAGAAAATCATCCGTTCCTATAAAGTCTTCACAGGCCTTAACCCCTCCCGCCGTGCCCAAGGGCGTTTTTTCTATGTGCCATGTCAGGTTGACGCCCCAGGATCTTCCGTCACCAAAATAATCGGTTACCGAGGTGGGCAGATATCTGAGTGTCAGGCAGATATCCGTCAATCCGTTTTCCTTTAAAAGCCTTATGATGTGCTCCATAAGAGGCTTGTTTACAAGAGTTGTCATGGGCTTTGGAATGCCCAGACTTATCGGGTGCAGGCGTGTTCCGGCACCGCCTGCGAGAATAATCGCTTTCATTTTTTATATACATTCCTTTCGGAGTACTTGTATTAACTTACCCCAAAAGGCGAATTACATTCGGACAACTGGCATAGTTTACCCGGAGCGGGCATGTGCCCGCATACACTATGTTAAAAACATACAAAAAACACTGCACTAAGTGATAAATATATACAAAGTTATCAAAACAAGCCGAAAACAATGTAAAATCATGCTATAATATGGCACATACGGAATGGGTGGAACCTTTTTTATGGCAAAAACAACCGAAAAAAGCTTTAACAGGGAGTTTTATCGGACAGCTGATGTGAGATAATTGAGTCGGCGGTGGGGAAAACCGATGAAAAACGCCACATACTACATAAGGAGTGCGTATTATGAAAAATCTGTCTGAATTCACCAATCTATATTCTTTACAAAAAACCCTTCGATTTGAACTGATACCTGTAGGAAAAACGCAAAAACATATTGAATACAACGGCATTATTGACTGTGATACGAAACGCGCAGAGAGTTATAAAAAAATGAAAAAAACGATTGATAAATATCATAAAGATTTCATCGAAAGCTCTTTGAGAAAAGCATCATTGTCCGGACTTGATGAGTTTTATGTGCTATATACTTCCAATACGGAAGAAAAGAAAACCGATGCATATAAAAAGCGGTTTTCGGCTGCGAAACAGTCGCTAAGAAAAGAAATAGTAAAGCGTTTTAAGGATGGACCCAAAAAGGATATATTTAAAAACCTAGACAAAAAAAAGCTTATACAGGATGAGCTTGAAAAATGGCTACAGGAAAAGGATAATGAGCTCTATTTTAATTCTGATTTTAAAAGCTTTACTACATATTTTACAGGTTACAATACAAATAGAATGAACATGTATTCAGATGAGGAAAAATCAACGGCTATCGCATATCGTCTTATTAACGAAAACCTGCCGAAGTTTATTGATAATATGCTCATATTTGAGGAAATAAAGAATACAACTATATATAACAAGTTTCCGCAGATATATGAAGAAATCAAAGAGTATCTGTATGTTACCAGAATTGAAGAGATATTTGAGCTTGAATACTTCAATAATACCCTTACTCAGACAATGATTGAAAATTATAACGCCATTCTAGGCGGTGTCAAAATTGGAAACCGGAAGATAAAAGGGCTTAACGAGTACATAAATGAATACAACCAAAAAAGCAAAGATAAGAGAATACCAAATCTAAAAATGCTCTACAAGCAAATACTTTCTGAAAGAGAAACCTTCTCATATCTTCCGGAGGAATTTGAATCAACCCAAGAAATGTTGGATGCTATTGCCAAGTTCTACGAAAACCAGCTTTGCTCCTACTCAGATGAGTATTCCGGTGAAGAAATCAATATCGTAGATAGCCTGAAATCAATCGTATCTTCGTTGCGAGAGCATAAATTGAATAAGGTATATATTCGTAATGATTCTTCTGTTGATACAATTTCAAACAGGCTTTTCGGAGATTTCTCAGTCATTAAGGCATCTCTTGAGTATTATTATGAAAATGTTGTCGCTCCTGGTTTTCAGGAAAGCTATAAAAAAGCCAGTGATAAAAAGCGCAAACAGTTGGAGAAACAAAAAAAGGATTATATATCCGGACCTGCATATTTTCCGATTGGGCTCATACAGGATGCTCTTGGCTGCTACGTTGAGCAGCTTGATAAAAATGAATATGCAAATATACATGCAAAATACTCTGATAGCTGTGTAGCAGATTATTTTTCCGCATTTGAGGCAAAGGATGGGGTTAACCTTATAAATGAGCTTAACCAAAAATATAAAAAAGCCCAGGATTTATTCAATATTTCATTTCCGGATGGATATAATCTGTTAGATTATGAAAAAGGGATTCTGAAAGCTTTCCTTGACAGCATTTTGTCGCTTCTTCATTTTGTTAAGCCCCTATATCTTACTCCTGATTCAGAACTTTCGAAGGATGAATTATTCTACAGCGCATTTTCGCCTCTTTTCGAGCAGCTTCAAAAAATAACAGAGATTTACGATAAGACACGTAATTATTTAACAAAAAAGCCTTATAGCACCGAAAAAGTTAAGCTGAATTTTTCAAACCCTACACTGCTTGAGGGCTGGGATGTCAATAAAGAGCCGGATTATGGCGCTGTACTTTTTGAACGGGACGGCTTGTATTATCTCGGAATTCTGAACGACAGAAATCTGTTTAAAAATATTGAAAGCAGGTTTGATCTTCACTCGAGCGAAAAAGGCTCATATCGGAAGATCGTTTACAAACAAATACCAGATGCAGCGAAATATATATCAAGCAAGCAAATTCTCCCGCAAAATCCACCTCAGAAAATTATAAATATATTAGAAAAAAAGAAAACAAATGCACAATCCCTCAAAAGGGAGGAAATACATAGCTTTATTGATTATTGCAAAAATGACTTCCTTAAGAACTATTCTTGCTTGAAAGATGCCAACGGTAAAGATTATTTTGATTTCAATCTAAAGCCTGCAGATGAATATGAAACATTAAAGCACTTCTTTGATGATGTTAAAAAGCAAGCATACTCCATATCCTTCCTGGGCATTACTGAAAAATTTATAAATGAAGCTGTAGAGGAAGGAAAACTATACCTGTTTAAAATCTGGAACAAGGATTTTTCATCATTTAGCAAAGGCAAACCGAATTTACACACAATGTATTGGAGAGCTTTGTTTGCCGATGAAAACCTGAAAAATGTATCATACAAATTAAACGGAAATGCGGAATTATTTCATCGCAAGGCATCCATATCAAAAGATAACATGGTTATTCACAAGGCAAATCAACCGATTGCCTGCAAAAATCCTAATTTAAAACAGAAAACAAGTGTATTTGAATATGACATAATAAAAGACAGGCGATACACTTGTGATAAATATCAATTTCACGTGCCCATTACACTCAACTTTAAAGCAAATGGGCAGACAAATATCAACGAAAGAGTTTTAAAATATCTGAAAAACAATCAGGACATAAATGTAATTGGCATTGATCGTGGAGAAAGGCATCTTCTTTACATATCCCTTTTAAACCGTGAAGGGAATGTTATTATGGACGAGGACGGGAATCCACTTCAGTACTCATTAAACGATATAGTAGGAGTTTACAGGGACAACAGCGGTGCTCTGGTTTCCATCAAAACGCCATACCGTGAGCTTCTGGACAAAAGGGAAATCAAGAGGAAAGACGCCAGGAAGAACTGGGAAACCATTGAAAGAATTAAGGATTTGAAAGAGGGTTACATGAGTCAGGTAATTCACCATATCGCTAAGCTAATGGTGAAATACAATGCAATAATTGTAATGGAGGATCTGAACAGCGGGTTTAAGAACAGCCGGGTAAAAATCGAAAAACAAGTATACCAGAAATTCGAAAAGCTGCTTATAAACAAGCTTAACTACATGATTTTCAAAGATTTGCCTGAGAAAGAGCCGGGAGGTTTGTATAAAGCTTTTCAAATGACCAATAAGTTTGAAAGCTTTAAAAGGATGACTAGACAAAACGGCTTTGTTTTCTATGTTCCTCCATGGAACACAAGTAGAATTGATCCAGTTACAGGATTTGTTGATTTGCTGAAACCTAAATATACCAATATCCCCGATGCACGTAGTTTTTTCAGTAAATTTGACAGTATCAGTTTCAACAGTCAAAGCGATTATTTTGAGTTTGAGTTCGATTATTCTCAATTCACCGAAAAAGCAAATGGCACCAGAACTAGATGGACAGTCTGCACATATGGAAACGAAAGATATACCTATAACAGATCTCTCAACGGCGGACTCGGGGGATATGAGAAATGGAATGTAACCGAAAAACTTAAAAGCCTTTTTGATAATGTATCCATATACTATAACTCGGAAGAAAACCTCATACCCCAAATAATAAGTCAGGAAAACTCAGCCTTTTTCCTGGAACTAATTAAAAACCTAAAAATTACACTTGCCTTGAGATACAGCGATGGTAATGATAGGGATTTCATTTTATCGCCGGTTTCCAATGAAGGACGATTTTTTTACAGTGAGGAATGCGAAAAAACACTACCACAGGATGGGGACGCGAATGGAGCATTCCATATAGCGAGAAAAGGATTATGTCTACTCAAAAAAATAGACCTTATGGAAGACCTGAAAAAACCTGATCTTAAAATATCAAACAAGGAATGGTTGAGCTTTGTTCAAACAAGGCTTGTGTAGTAATGGAAAATCCTATTTTACTTACATGGCTTAATGACTTTATTTTCTGTCCTGCATCTATCTATTTTCACAATCTTTATGGGGACTCTGACAGGATTTCTTTTCAAGAAAGGAGCCAGATAAATGGAACTGCTGCCCATAGCGCGATAGATACAGGAAATTATTCGACTAGAAAAAACATTATTTGCTCAATGATGGTGTATAGCCAGAAATATGGATTACTCGGCAAAATTGATATTTTTGATACATCAAACGGGAAACTAGTAGAAAGAAAAAAGCATATTCAAACTATATATGATGGCTATGTGTTTCAGCTATATGGGCAGTGCGTAGCAATGCGTGAAATGGGGTATGATGTTAAATCACTTGCAATCTACAGTTTGGATGACAATAAATCATATCCGGTGCTATTGCCGGAAAACGACCCAGATATGTTTGAGAAGTTTAAAAATCTTATAACCGATATTAAAAAGTTTAATCTCATTGGTTTCAAGCAAACTAATGATAAAAAGTGCCGCCGCTGCATATATGAGCCTCTTTGTGACTCGTCATTGTTATAGCAACTATAGAAATATGGAGGTGTGTATGCTATCATCCTCAGATTTTAATAAAAAACAAATAGTGTTTGTATTTTTAAACCGGGGAGAAAAACTCTGTTTTTCAAATGATAATTTTGTTATAAAAACTTCAGATGGAAAGATAAAGTTTCAATGTACTTGTTATAGGCTGTTTATTGTGTTTGCAATTGGACACGGGAGTATTACCAGCGGACTAATCCAAAAAGCAAAAAAGCATCGTTTTTCAATAGTAATGGTAACGCAGTCTCTCCGTCCATATCAAATAATAAATGCTATGATGGAAGGTAATACTCTTTTGAGAAAAGCACAATATAGCTATGATTCTATTGACTTGGCAAAACATATAACATGTAATAAAATAACAAACCAGCGGGGGCTTTTGTCTGGTATAAGAAATAAGAATCAAAAGCAAGTTGAAGCTATTGATATGCTAGATACATATATTTCTAAGATCCCGATGTGTTCCAATTTACATGAGCTCATGGGGTATGAAGGATCGGCGTCAAGAGTCTATTTTGCAAGCTTTTTTGACAATGTTGTCTGGAAAGGCCGAGCACCTCGCACAAAATGCGACATGATAAATACTCTATTGGACATTGGCTATAGCATTTTGTTTTCTTTTATTGAAATTTTGCTAGGTTGCTATGGATTTGATACTTACTGTGGAGTTATGCACCGAAACTTCTATATGAGAAAGTCTCTTGTTTGCGACATTATTGAACCTTTCAGAGTCCTTATTGATGCACAGATAAAAAAATCGATAAATCTTAAGCAGTTCAAAGAAGAAGATTTTTTAAAAAAGGATAACAGGTTTCTTTTGAAATGGGTTAAGAACCCTGATTATGTGTCAATACTGGCAAAGCCGATTGTCGACAACAAGATGCATATCCATGCATATATTCAGCAGTATTATCGTTCTTTTATGAAGCGCAAACCGATGGATGAATATCCGCTTTTCAAGTATTAGATTAGGAGGGGAGATTTGGTTATTATAAGCTATGATATTTCAAACGATAAAAAACGTAGAAGATTTGCAAGGTACCTTTCGAAATTTGGGCATAGACTGCAATATTCGGTTTTCGAAATTGAAAACAGTGAAAGAATACTTAATAATATAATAGCAGACTTAAACAACAAATATATGAAGGTTTTTGAACAGACCGACAGTGTTTATGTATTCCGACTGAACCCTTCTTGTGAGATTATCAGATATGGTTATGCCAAAAACGAGGAATCAAATATGCTTATTGTGAAATAGAATTGCAAACCTCGGTGTTAATGGAGAGAATTGATGTTAAAACACTGTTATTTTATAAAAAGTTCGCTGAATTTTTGTGGTATTTTTACAGAATGCAATCACTTGGTATGTGCATAATGACAATGTAAGCCCCTTACAGTTAACGAAGAATTTCTACTATTGTAGATTATTGGCAAATCTCGCCCTTGGTGTTTACCTTACAGTTAACGAAGAATTTCTACTATTGTAGATCTTTTTCGTTACACATATGATATTTGTTCCTTACAGTTAACGAAGAATTTCTACTATTGTAGATAGCATCGGCGTTTTCCTCTGTGGCGGCGCCTTACAGTTAACGAAGAATTTCTACTATTGTAGATCAA
>JAAYOP010000001.1 GCA_012520295.1 Clostridiales bacterium
TTGTCCAACAGCTATGGAAAGCATTGAAAAGGTGCGTTAGACTTTTCAACGCTTCCCACAGCGCTACTACTACTTACCATTGACAGACTTCCTAAAAAAATGGACCATATGTTTGACAACCGCAGACGGCTTGCAGCCGATTTCTAAATTTATGCTTGCAATCCACCTGGAAATCTGCTATTATGAATAACGCTGTTTAAAAACCTATCTACAGATATACAAAAGGCGCAGGCAAGGAGGTGCACAGATGGCTAAATGCAAAATTTGTAATAAAAGCGTTGCCTTTGGATATAAATTGAGCCATTCCCACAGACGCTCAAACAGAACCTGGAAACCCAATGTGAAGCGGGTAAAGGCTATAGTAAATGGTACCCCACGTCGTATTTATGCTTGCACAAGGTGTATCCGCAGTGGTAAGGTTAACGCTCTTTGATTTCCACTTTATAAAAAACACGCGATGGCTGGTTTTAGAAACTGGAGATTCGCGTGTTTTGCATTTGTGTCTTAGCTGAAAAAGCTGCCGAGAAAGCTCTCCGGGCAGCTTTTTCTTTTTATGGTTATGCTCCTGAAATAGAGACTGGTTGTTTATATTTCATAGTTGAGCAACTTTCTGAAAAGTACCCGGTGCTACTTCCACAGGTCGGAATGCTCATCCTTTTTTGTTCTGTTCATAAGCTCACAGGTCGCCTGTTTTGGATTTTTTCCTTCATACAGTATCCTGTAAAGCTCAGTAGTTATAGGCATTTCCACGGCTTTTTTTTCTGCCAGTTCCAGGGCAACGGTAGTTGCATAATATCCTTCAACCGTAGCGCCGACTTTTTCAATGGCCTCAGAGGAGGAGAGCCCCTGACCTATGTAAAGTCCGGCTCTTCTGTTTCTGGAATGACAGGAGGTGCATGTCACTATCAGATCGCCAATTCCGGCAAGACCCATAAAAGTTTCCGCGTGGCCTCCCAGCGCGACTCCGAGAACTGTTATTTCATGCAGACCTCTGGTCATGAGCATTGCCGTGGTATTGTCGCCCAAGTTTAAACCGTTGCAAACGCCAACTGCTATGGCTATTATATTTTTCAATGCTCCGCAAAGCTCAACCCCAACTATATCACTGCTCGTATATATGCGAAAATCAGGATTCATAACAATGTCCTGCACAAGCTTTGCGGTATTGCAGGATACGGAGGCGGCAACACAGCCCGTAGGGATACCCCGCACAACCTCCTCAGCATGGGATGGTCCGGAAAGGGCGGCGATACGCTCACATCCGCCCAGTTCTTCCTCCAATATCTGAGACAGCCTTAAGGAGGTTTTGCTTTCAAAACCTTTTGAACAGGATACCAAAACGGCATCGGGAGAGATAGCCTCTTTAACCGCTTCGGCAGTGCTGCGGGTTGCAAAGGACGGCTGGGCGAAGAAAACCGCCTCTGCTGATTTAAGCTCACTAAACTCATCGCTCAATTTCAGGCTGTCAGGCAGCTTTATGCCCGGCAGATTAGGGTTTTCGCCCAATTTTTTAATTACTTCCGATTTTTTATTATGGATGGAATGAAGAGTTACATCATGTTTATTTTTTATCAGAGATACAGCCAGGGCGGTTCCCCAGCTGCCGCTTCCCAAAACCGATATTTTCAAGATAAGCTCCATGTACCGCGTTTAATTTTAAATCTCGGCTTTCGGACGGATTCCGCTGTGCCGGTGAGCGGTCGCCGCTTTTACGGCAAGCGGCGTGCCAAGTTTTTTTGTACACTATAAGTATGAAAAGTATGAAATTATTCTTTTTTAATGGTAAATTTACGTTCCTTTCCCCTTATGAGTCTGCCTATATTCTGATAATGCTTGACAATAAGGATGGCAGCGCACATAGAAGACAGGACAACCTCCAGATACCACCCTCCACCGAATAGGCCTATGGATATGGGGAAAGCCAATGCACTGACAATGGCGCCAAGAGAAACATATCTGGTTATAAGGAGGATAACAATAAATACTGCCCAGCATAAAAGGCCAATTCGCCAATCCAGCATTAGTGCCAGGATTCCGGAGCATAGGACGCCTTTTCCACCCTTAAACCCATAATAAACGGGGAATACGTGCCCCAGTATTACAAAAAAGCCCGCAAAAAGTTTGCCGATAAAGGGGTGGCCAAGACGGCCCAAAAGCAGCCAGCCCAGCAGTACCGATATGGCAGCTTTCGCTATATCAATCAGGAGAACTAGTGCCACACTTTTTTTGCCAAACACTCTATAGGCGTTTGTAAGACCTGCGTTTCCACTGCCGTAATCTCTGATGTCTTTCTTGTAATACAGCTTTGACATTATAATGGCGCCGTTAATAGCACCTAAAAAGTATGATACAACTGCCGTGACGGCAAGTGAAAATATGAGCATGACTACTCCAATACACCGCAAATGAAAAACACAAAAGTTCTTCATGGAGCAATACCCGCATTAAAACGAAGTATAATGCTAAGGCACAGGCTTTGCGGATGGCCGCATTTCCGGCAAGCGGCATGCCGTGATACGCGTTAAGGACTTTCACCTTCCGAAAACGGCATATAACCGTCAGTTTTCATTTATGCTTATATTCAATTCTATGCAAAGCTCCCGGGGGAGACAAGGCATATATCTGTATATTGGTATTTAACGGTATGAGGTTCTCAAAAGAACCGTTTATCTATGTGTCTCCCTTTTGCCTCAGCACTATTCTGACAGGAGTACCTTCCAATCCGAACACACTTCGGATCTGATTTTCTATATACCGCTGATAAGAGTAATGAAATAGACCGGCATCATTTACAAAGATAACAAAATTGGGAGGTTTTATGCCGGTCTGAGTCATATAGAAGAGCTTAAGGCGCTTGCCTCTGTCGGTGGGAGGCTGAACCCTGGTCGTGGCTTCCGCCAGTACACTGTTTAGCATGCTGGTTGAGATACGCATGCAACTCTGTCCGTAGACAAAGTTTATTAACTCAAACAGACGACCAACACGCTGGCCTGTAAGGGCGGATATAAATATCGTGGGAGCGTAGGTCATAAAGCCCAAACCATGCTTTATGTCCGCTCTCATCCGGTTCATGGTCTTGTCATCTTTTTCGATAAGGTCCCATTTATTGACGACAATTATACTTGCCTTACCGCATTCGTGAGCCATCCCGGCTATCTTTGTGTCCTGATCCGTCACCCCGTCTTGGGCATCCAGCATAATAAGGCATACATCGGCTCTGGAGATGGCCCTTTCGGCACGTAAAACGCTGAATTTTTCAACCCTGTCCTGAATTTTTGAGCGCCTGCGGATTCCAGCGGTATCAATAAGCAGATACTTTCCGTGCTCGTTGTCAAAAGGCGTGTCAACCGCGTCTCTTGTGGTGCCCGGAATGTTACTGACAATGACCCTGTCTTCACCAAGGATCTTGTTGACGAGTGAGGACTTGCCTACATTTGGGCGGCCTATTATGGCCACTTTAATAACATCGTCACCCTCCTCAGTTTCTTTTTCGGCAGGGAAGAGGGATACGCATTTATCAAGAAGATCCCCGGTACCGTGTCCGTGGATAGCGGATATGGCCATGGGATCTCCCAGACCAAGGGAATAAAACTCATAAATATCGGGATCAACCGGTCCTATCGAGTCAACTTTGTTGACAGCCAGAACAACGGGCTTTTTTGACTTTAAAAGGATATTCGCCACGTCCATGTCCGCAGCGGTTACCCCCGTTTTGATGTCGGCCACAAAGATAATAACATCCGCCGTTTCAATCGCGATTTCAGCCTGACGGCGCATAAACAGGAGTATTTCATCGTCCGTTGAGGGCTCTATCCCACCTGTATCCACAAGGGTAAAGCTGCGGCCGTTCCAGTCTGTTTCGGCGTAAAGCCTGTCTCTGGTTATGCCCGGGGTATCTTCCACAATGGACAGCCGCTTTCCAACAAGCTTATTAAAAAGCATTGATTTTCCCACATTCGGACGTCCCACTATTGCAACGAGAGGTTTTGACATATCCACATCCGTTCCGCCCAGGCTTTGAAAATAAAAAAGCAAAGGCATTTAGGTATAAAAGGGGTGCAGCGTCTTATCTGCCCGACTTTATCATATTTCGTCTCTTCACCGTCTTCCGAAAGGGAGAAATGCAGCGTATACCGAAATGCTTTCACTACATATTACGCTACTTTATGACATTTGTTTACTGAATAACGGCAGGAGATGATTAAAGCTTCTGTCCCAGCATTGCCCTGGCAAGCATGGCCCCATCATTCGGTACAGGCAGGATCGGGACATTCAATGCGTTTTCAAGCTCACCCAGAGAAACGTCATCCAGAAACAGGTCTCCGCCATGTCTGAGCATACAGGCTGGTATGAGAAGCCTTTCGCCCAAAGGCTTGTCGCGCAGCTGGGACATTATATCTCCGCCGGTTATAAGCCCGGCTACATCCACATGCTCTCCAAAGAAGTTGTTGCGGATTTTAAAAACGCTGCCTTTGATATTATAGCACTTATTCTCAATTATTTGTAAAAGATTTATTAATAATCCTTCGGCAGCGGCGCCGGTTGCCACGGAAAAGCTAAATGGAGATATTTTGCTCGGGAGCTCGATTTTTTCAATCTCCGCCCTGAACTCATATTCCAACGCTCTGAGCATTCCCACTCCGTTTTCATACTGGGGGAAGTCTTCGTAATATTCATATGGGGGAAGGGGAAGTCCGGCCTTCAGATACAGTTCGTCACCGCAGTAAAAAACTCTGGTGCCGTACTTTTCAAGACACATGTTCCCGAAGGAGTCCACGGCTTTGATAATATCGGCCGCCTCTTTCCCCGTGCAGGGCGATATTGGATGAAGACCCTGCCTGTATTTGGTGATGCCTACCGGAACCACAGAAACGCTCGCTACTTGGGGAAACAGGCTGATCAAGTCCCTCATACTGCGCTCCAGCTCGTCAGCGTCATTTATGGAGGGAACTATCACAATCTGACAGTTCATTGAAATGCCGGCAGCGGCCAGACGCCTCATAATCTGATATCCCTCAGCGGCTTTTTTATTCTGGAGCATAAAGGAACGGAGCTCCGGATTTGTAGTGTGAACCGATATGTTGACAGGGCTGATTTTCAGATCAATTATCCTTTGCAGCTCCCGCTCCGTCAGATTTGTCAGCGTTATATAGTTGCCCATCAAAAATGAAAGACGCGCGTCATCATCCTTGAAATAAAGAGTTTTACGCAATCCCTTCGGCAGCTGGTCTATAAAACAGAAAATGCATTTGTTTGCGCAGGCTCTGGGCTTATCCATAAGATAGGTTTCAAAGCTCAGACCAATGGGCTCATAGCCTTCTCTTATAATGTTAACCCTGCGTCTTTTCCCATTCTGGTCTATTAACTCCATTGAAAGGCTGCCCTCGGCAGAATGGTACATGTAATCCAGGACATCGGCTATAGGATTGTCGTTTATGGATATCAGCCTTTCACCCGGCGTTATTCCCGCTCTGTGGGCGGGGCTTCCGCTGTCACAAGCTATAATTAAAGGATGCTCCATAATACCTCCCTGCAAGCGGTTGATTTTTCGGTGCAAAACAGCAGCCAGAGAATTATAAAGAAGTAGAGGGGGTTATGCCCCCTCTATTTTAAACATGTTACTTATTATGTTAATTAGATTCCTTTACCTTGAGAACTTCTCTGCCTTTGTAGGTGCCACACGCCTTGCAAACTCTATGCGGCAGATGATAAGCACCGCATTTTGAACAGGCAACTATATTGGGAGTATTGAGCTTCCAGTGTGAGGAACGCCTCTTGTCCCGCCTTGCCTTTGATACTCTACTCTTTGGAACAGCCATTTTGACACCTCCTTGACTTAGCTGTAAACAGCACAGTTCAGTCCGTTATTTATCCAGCAGCTGCTCTAATACAGCTAATCGTGGATCTATGTCCGGTTTGCATTTACAGGGGCCTTCGTTAAGATCCCGGCCGCATTTCGGGCATATTCCCTTACAATCTTCACGACATAGGAATTTTGTGTCCATTTCCAGTATAAATTTGGTTCTTAGGATTTCACCCAAATCCGCTGAATCGCCATCCTCCAGCATAAATACGTCAGGATTTTCCTCAGACTGCGGGTCGTTGGACAAAACAGCTGAAATCTTAAGTTTTTTTCTGTCTTCATATTCTTTTGAGCATCGGTCGCACCGACATAAAGCTCTTATATCCATCTGTGCTTCCAGCATAAGGACACCGACGCTATTGACCACACGTCCCTTAACCTTAACCGGGGTAAGATATGATATAATGGAATAAATCCCGGTATCAGACATGTCCATTTCAAATGAGAAAGGAATTTCGCCGGGAGCCTCTATGATTTTTTGAAGATTTAGTTTCATTAGACACCTCAGCCCAAGTCGCCCGATAATTATAGAGTATAAGCATTGCTTTGTCAATTATTTTATCACGCTCTTCCTATCAGGCGGCCTGTTTTATTTATTTTACATATATATAAATGGGGACAGCCGATTTATACTTGCAAAATTCACAATATATGTATAATATATAACCTGCCGAAACAGTCGAATTGCCATGTATTCCACAGAAAACAGAAGAAGGAATAAGATGGCACGGGAAAGGAACAGGGCTGCCAATGGAGAATAAGTATTCTGTCAAGCTATCGATTCTTGTGGATGAGCTGGGGCTGGAAAAGGTATATATCCCGCCTCAATATGAAGAGATAACCGTAGTAAATACCGCGGTCAACAGGCCCGGAATGCAGTTGATAGGATTTTTCAATCATTTCGACAATACAAGGCTTCAAATAATGGGTATAGTCGAAATCATGTATCTGAAGACCCTTCCGGCCAATGAACGAAAAAAATGCTTTGAGATGCTGATAAAAAGAGACATACCCGCCCTTATTATCTGCAATGGCATGGAAGTCTATCCGGAATGCCTTGCCATGTGTCAAAAGTATCAGGTGCCGCTGCTTACCACAACCCTGGACACCTCGGATTTCATGGCTGAACTCATATCGCTGCTGAATGGACATTTGGCGCCCAGAATAACGAGACACGGTGTAATGGTTGAGGTATACGGCGAGGGCATACTCCTTCTGGGCGAGAGCGGTATAGGAAAAAGTGAGACGGCTATTGAGCTGGTGAAAAGGGGCCACAGGCTGATTGCCGATGACGCAGTGGAAATCAAGAAGATATCTCATCATACGTTGGTGGGCTCCGCTCCTGAAACGATAAGACATTATATAGAGCTCAGGGGAATAGGAGTAATCGATGTCCGGCGTCTTTTTGGAATGGGTGCCGTTAAAACCTATGAGACAGTGGATCTTATAATAAACATTGAGCCCTGGAAGGACGGGATGATGTATGACAGGCTTGGAATAGAGAACCAGTACACATCCGTGCTTGATGTAAAGGTACCCTCCTTGACGATACCGGTAACGCCCGGACGCAATCTGGCTGTTATCATAGAGGTGGCGGCCATGAACAACCGGCAGAAAAAAATGGGTTATAACGCCGCTCAGGAATTCACAAAACGAATAAACGAGCATTTTGATGAGAGTTTCGGCAATTTTTGATAAATAGTTATACCGGCTCTAATGTAGCATGAAAGCAAGCCTTAATACAAGGCGTAAATCTTATGCTTGCGGGTTTTCACGCAAGAGTTTACAGGAGGCACCATGAACATTGATTCAATAATCGCAGAGCTTGGCAAAGTGGTTTCTCAAGCCGACATTAAGCCGGATGAGCCGCTTTCAAGGCACACCTCTATAAAAATTGGAGGTCCTGTGGAAGCCCTCGTCACACCCAGGTCAAAAGAGCAGCTACTGGAAGTGTGCAAAACAATAAGGGCATTTGGGAGAGAGCCGATTATAATAGGTAATGGCAGCAATATCCTTGCTTCTGACGGCAGGATTGCCTCCATTGCGGTAAAAACCCACGATGGATTATCCCAGGTGACTTTCTGTGATGATACATGCTTTGCCGAAAGCGGCATGCTGTTGTCGCGGCTTGCGGTAAATGCTCAGAAGAAGGGGCTGGCAGGACTGGAATTTGTCTATGGCATTCCCGGCACTCTGGGGGGTGCAGTATTCATGAATGCGGGGGCCTACGGGGCCGAAATGAAGGATGTGGTCGTTGAGACAGAGGTTCTCGGGGCCGGCGGGCAGGTCAGGAGGATAACGGACCACGGGTTTTCATACCGGCGCAGCGTATTCATTGAAAGCGGCGAAATCATATTGGGCAGCAAGCTGAAGCTGACTCCGGACGACCCGGCAGCTATTTTGGATAGGATGAATGAACTGTCGGCCAGGCGAAAGGCTTCGCAGCCTCTGGATGTTCCCAGCGCGGGCTCGGCATTTAAAAGACCTAAAGAAGGTTTCGCGGCGGTACTTATCGACGAAGCCGGTCTGAAGGGTTTTTCAATAGGAGGGGCCCAGGTTTCGGAAAAGCACGCAGGTTTTATAATTAATAAAGGCGGTGCCACCTGCGATGATGTACTTAGTCTCATTGAGCATATAAAGAAAACGGTTATCAGGGTATTCGGAATTGAGTTGGAGCCTGAAATAAGGCTTATCCAATAGCCTTTTAAACGCTGCCGATTGGGGCCGGCTCTCCGGCCATGTTTAAGATGATACCTGTAGGGAGGGACAGGCTATAAAATTTTTAATAATATCCGGACTTACCGGCTCGGGAAAAAGCCGGACAGCCGGTATGCTGGAGGATCTGGACTATTACTGTGTGGACAATATGCCCGTTGTCTTAATTCCCAAATTTGCCGAGCTGTGTTTGGCCACCCGGGGAAGGTACGACAAGGTTGCCCTTGTTTCCGATGTGCGCGGAAGAGAGAGCTTCGATGAGCTGTTTAAAGCTCTGGACGAAATGCATAACATGGGTCTTGATTATGAGATTCTGTTTATCGAAGCTTCACCTGAGACGATTGTAAAAAGACAGAAGGAGCAGAGGAGGAAGCATCCTTTGGATCCCGACGGTATTGACCTGGAGGCGGCTGTCTACAGGGAAAAGCGCATGTTATCGAAGATAAGGGAAAGAGCGAACTATATCATCGATACGACAGATTATACGCTGGGAAGGCTCCAAAGCGTGGTGTTTGACCTGTTTTCCACAGGGGGGGAGACCAGGGGAATAAGCGTTAACTTTGTATCTTTTGGCTTTAAATTCGGAATTCCCATCGACGCCGACATTGTTATGGATGTTCGATTCCTGCCAAATCCATATTATGTGGCGGAGTTATCACAAAAAACAGGATTGGACCAGGAGGTTGCGGACTATATTTTTTCCCATCCTCAGACCGAGGAGTTTATGAAACGCCTGACAGACCTCTTGGAATTTCTCATTCCCTGCTATATTGAAGAGGGGAAGCACTCCCTTGTTGTTGCTATAGGCTGTACGGGAGGTCATCACAGATCTGTGGCTATTGCAAAAGCCCTTTCTGAATTTGTCCTGGAAAGCGGATTCAAGTCGGAGTGTGTTCACAGGGATATAAAAAAATAACCGCATTAATGCTGTTATAGTCTAAAAATGGTTGTGAGAGAGGCGAGAACCATGTCATTTGCATCCGAAACGAAAAAAGAACTGTGCAGGCTCCCGCTGAATAAAAACTGCTGTACCCTGGCGGAAGCCTATGGTGTGCTGCTGTATTGCAATACATTTTCAAATCGTGAAATACGCATAATTACAGAAAACAAGGATTTCATATCAAGACTCATACCGTTGTTTAAAAAAGAATTCGGATTGGAGTTTGACATCGTTCCCGAGGAAGCGGAGACTGAAGGAAAGAAGATATGTGAAATTAACGACGTGGCAAAGATATCTGAAATATTCGATACTCTGGATCTGGATATAGAAAGGGATTTTGCCCATCATGTTAACTATGGCGTTATAGAGGATGATTGCTGCAGGGCAGCCTTTATACGAGGAGCTTTTCTGGCGGGAGGCTCGGTGACAGATCCCGAAAAGGGATATCATATGGAATTTGTGACAAACCATTATTATGTGGAAAGAGAAACACATTCCATATATCATGAGCTGGGGTTCGAGCCGAAAAGTACGTCGAGAAACGGTAACTATATCTCCTATTTTAAAAACAGCGAGACCATAGAGGACCTGCTTACCACAATGGGCGCCCCTTTGGCGGCTATGGAGGTTATGAACGCCAAGGTGGAAAAAGATGTGCGAAACAGCATAAACCGCAGGGTAAATTGCGATACGGCCAATCTGAGCAAAATGGTAAACGCCTCGATTGAACAGATCCACGCCATTAAGAAGCTGTATGCTTCAGGCGCCTATGAAAAGCTGTCCGATAAACTGAAGATGACAGCGGAGCTCAGACTCAAAAATCCGCAGGCAAGTCTGGCTGAGCTGGCGGAAATGTGCGATCCCCCTGTCACAAAATCATGCCTGAATCACAGACTCAGAAAGCTGCAGGCCCTATCAGGCAAGCTCACATAAACTTTAACAAATATGAAAAACCCCCGAGGTGATATGTTTGATTAAAGAGAAAAGGACAGCGAGCCGTATGGGATGGCTGACCGTAATACTGATGTGCCTGGGGGTATTTGTTCCCAGTTACGCCCAGTATCAGTTTACCGCGTTGGGCGCTCGCTTCATAGAGCTCACGGGTATTACCGAAGTCCAATATTCAAGTATAATCACGGCGCCTCAGGCGCCCGGTATTTTTTTCAGCCTCATAGCGGGAGTGCTTGTTGACAGGTTTGGGGTGAAAAAGGTCCTGACAGTGGGCTTTTTCCTAACTGCGGCTGGGGCTGTTGCGCGGATATGGTCCTACACATACCCGTCCATGTTTATTTGCATGTTTCTAATCGGTATAAACGCCACTCTTTTAAACACAAACGGTCCCAAAATAATCGGATATTGGTTTGAAAAGAGAAAGATAAACCTGATTATGGGCATTTTCACCGCAGTTATAAACGGTTCTCTGGCTGTCGGGGCGGGAACGGGCGCATTGTTTCCCGAAATAAAAACAGCCTTTGCGGTGTCCGGCTTAATTGCTTGCCTGGCTTCTGTATTATGGGTTGTTTTTTATAATGAAAAAAAGGCACCCATGTTAAAGCGGGAAGAATTGTCCGCCGAGTCCAACTCTCCCCCGGTATTGGAATGCCTGAGAGTGGTGCTCAAATCCCCGGCGGTATGGATGACCGGCCTTGCCCTTGCCCTGCTTTTTATAGGTTCCGCGGTTATGAGCCTGTTTTTGCCCGTGGCGCTGGTAAGAGACAGGGGGGTTGCTGAAACCGCCGCCGGAGCGGTTTCCATGTCCATGATGCTGGGAGCGATGATCAGCTGCTATGTAACACCCCTTATCGATATGAAGCTGGGAAAAACCAGGTTGCTTATGTTTGTTTACGGAATTATCGGAGCATTGGGTGCGGCCTTTGCATGGCGGGCGCCCCGGGGCTTTATTATGATTGTTATGCTCTTTATCACGGGCTTTGTTACAACCGGTCTTTCACCCCTTTTGATGTCAATTCCGGTAAAGCTCAAGGAAATCGGAACGAAATATGCCGGAACGGCCGGTGGTGTGGCCGGAACCATACAGCTTGCAGGTTCAGTCGTTGTTCCTACCTACATACTTAAGCCCATCGCAGGAGACAATAATATTGTTCTGTTCTACCTGTTTGCGGCCTCCCTAACACTATTTGCCGCCGTATCACTGCTCCTGCCTTTGGGGGGGAGGGGAAAGCAGGCATCCGGCTGAAGAACAGGAATAAAATTACAGTTGTCATACGGTTAAAAAACCATGTCAAATACCCGGGATATTTGACGTGGTTTTTTAACATTTCATAACAAACGAAAAACAATGGTTGTCAAAATGCTCATTTTTTTCAGATTTTAAACAGGATATGTTGAGCTGTCTCACAAACATTCTTTTTTGCCTGTGTTATGACTGGGCTGACCCAACAAAATGTGATATAATTTTAAATTGTAATGTATAAA
>JAAYOP010000007.1 GCA_012520295.1 Clostridiales bacterium
ACTTTACCAAGAACAGCATCTTGACCCAGGCGGCCACAGCAATGCTGGCCCAGGCAAACGCTCTGCCTCAGGGTGTCCTGCAGCTTCTTGGATAAAAGCAGCAACTAAGTTAGTTAATCAAAAACGCGCACTGAAACGGTGCGCGTTTTTATTATCAGGTATATTGGGCCAAACTCAGTTTTTTCTTTATATTCGGAATATCCGGATCCTTAGGGTTTAGTTTCTCATATTCATGCAGGAACTGCTCTGCTTCCATAGCCTTCCCTTCATCTATAAGTTTGGCGATGGCCTGCTTGGCCTGCCTAGCTAAAGCCTCATATTCGGACATAATTTTATCCTTGCTTTTCAGCTTTTTTTCAATTCTCTCTGAAAGCTTTTTAATAGTATCCTTTAACCTTTCATCGCTTTTAAGAGCTTTCCTGAGATATCTGATGTTTTCTTTTGTATCACCCCGCTCAGCTGCTTTAACGGCATGGTAGCAATAGTATCCCATCCTGAAAGACTTAGGCATCAACCGGAGATTCTGCTCTCGGATTAATTCTTCTTTAAAGATATCTCCTATAGCTGAAAAGGAAAGTTTTGAGTACGCCGAAAAATAATTTTCCAGGTCTTCTTCCTTTAAATTCCCGGATATCAGCTCTCTATAAAAAACCATCGATATCCACAGTTTTGAGTTGATGCTGAAACCATCAGCAGATGATTCGAATTTTTTGTATAATAATTCCGTCAAATCGTCAAAATGGAAGTAGAAGTTGTTGTAAAAGCATTTCTCAATGTTATAAGCATCGATGTTGAGAATGTTTACATCCAAGTCTTTTTTAAGCGCAAAATAGACAATATCTGCGTATTCAAAGGAAATCTCTTCGAGGTCTTCAAGAAAACTCATGATATCAAAAGCAGTCAGTTTTCCTTCATAAAAGCTCTTTCTCAGCTTCATAAGTTCACAATACTTATCGTCATTGTTATCGATTGCTGCAAATTCCTCCAGGATTTTGTCCCGGTTTTCCTGAAGTATCTTTTCTATATGTTCCTGTATGCTTTTTTTTGAGTGATCATCAAGTTTTAAATATAAAGGCACTAACTCTGACAATCCGTCTGTTTTATGCATTACCCCAACTTCAAGGTTGAGCCAAAACGACAAAATAACCTTATCTTTGTGATAATCGCCGGCGGGTATTGTATTTAAATATTCTTTTGCCTTTATGTATTCACCGGTTTCAAAATATGATTTCGCCAGTTTCAGGGTGCCGGTTATAAAATCCTTATCGGCGACATAATTAACGGGATGCATCAGTGTATCCGGAGTATTAAGACGCCCTTTCTTAAACTCAGAAAAAGCCTCAAGATAGCATTTATATGAAGGTATGGCCTCACGGTATTTCCCAAGCTGATACAGAGATTCAGCCCTTAATAAATAAATATCAATATCGGTTCCGATTCTATCGCTTTTTGAATTAAAATATTCGTCTGCCAGATTTATAGCTTTAAGATATTCGCCGGATTCGAAATATATTTCAATCAGTCTTGCGTAAATTATATATTTCACCGAATCATTTTGTTTTTTTGCAATCTCAAGCCCTTTTATGCAGTACTCCAGGGCTTTTTCATTCTCTTTCAACAGCTTGTAGGCATTGCAAATATTAAAATACATCATGCCGTCCGACGGATTTTTTTCCAGTTCTCTCAGCATGATTTTGAGGTTTCTGTCCATTTTATGCTTTATATGTTCTTCATTATTCTCTGTTACATATCCGTAGTGCTTTGCAACAACTGATAGAAATTTTATAGGTGTGTAGATGTTTTCAAATCGCTCATGGACGGCGTTTACATAATAGGAATCATCTTTTATATTAATTAACCTAAGCGCATTGAAATCCGTGCTGGCATTTAAATCTGCATAATTTGAGCTTCTGATTATATACGACGCGGCGTTGTATTTTTTGTACTCTCCCGAATTAAAAAAATCTATAATCCCCTGGGCATCCTCAATAATTTCATCGGCATCGATGGACATGTACCACTTGCCCTTTGCCCTTTTCATTGCGGCGTTTCTGGCGGCCGCAAAATCATCGCACCATTCAAAGTGAAATACCTTGTTTGTATATCTCTTTGCTATATCCACCGTACTGTCCGTAGAGCCGGTATCCACTATGATAAGCTCGCTGTCCACCTTTTTCAATATGGGCCTGAGGGCCTCCAGACAGCTCCCCAGATACTTCTCCTCATCCTTGACTATCATGCCTATTGTCAGCAACATATACTTGTCCTCCGCTTTTTATCTCTGCTATAAGATATTTCGGCATAAATTGCGGTTTCTTGAATATGTCTTGAGAATTACAAATAAATCCTCTATGAGACCCGTCCTGGCAGCACAGCAGGCATTTTGGATAATTCCAATGAAAATCACAGGAGCCGCCTTTCGGCGGCCCTCAGCTGAATATTCATCTTCCTATACATCGTCGAAATCGGCAAAATCCCCACAGCAGCTGCTTTTTTTCTCCTGAAGCTTCTGCCTGAAGTTTGAAAAAAGCTCGGTGAGTTCCTTTCTGAACACCATTACTGTGCATACCGCCGCGCTTATAACCAGTATCGCGGCTATTATTTTGAAAATAAACTTCAAATCCTTCATGCTCATCCCCCCAATAATTGTAATAGTATTTTACATCATAGGAACATCAAATACAATACTTTGTTATATCATCCTTCATTTTCAAAGCCTCTCTGGCCGCCGCTTCCATATAGTCCTCCCCGTTATATCCTGTTTTCATCCACGCGCAGATTACCCCCCGGGAGGAATTGACAACAGCGCCCAGCCCCCGGTTGTCAAAGGCACCGGCCACATCAGCGGCGCTGCCTCCCTGAGCGCCGTAACCGGGCACTAGGAAAAAAGTGTTCTTTAGCAGCCCTCTGAGCCTCACCAGCTCATTTGGAAATGTTGCTCCCACAACGGCTCCGCATATTGAATAACCGTATTTGCCCATCGTATCCTTTGACAGGTCCTCCAGCATTTTGCCCATAAGCTCATAAACCCTGCCCTTGCCGGTCACCAAATCCTGAAGCTCTCCAGAGGACTTGTTTGAGGTTTTCACAAGGGTAAACAACGTCTTCTTTTCCCTTTTGCACACATCCAAAAAAGGCTTTATCCCATCCGAGCCGAGATACCCACTCACAGTCACACTGTCGCAGTCAAAGGCCTTATGCAGGGTGTCGCCTATTTTCACGGCCCCAAGATAAGCTTCGCTGTAAGCCTGAGCTGTGGAGCCGATGTCATTTCGTTTAATATCCCCAATAACGTAAAGGCCTTTGGACTTTGCGTAGGCTGCCGTCCTTCTGAAAGCCTCCACACCCGGGGGGCCTAAGAGCTCGTAAAAGGCCGCCTGGGGCTTAACAGCCGGTACAACCTCCCATATTGCATCAATAAGTCCCCGGTTAAACTCAAAATAAGCGTCTGCGGCGGCTTCAAGGGTTTCGCCTTTTTCAGAAATATGCTTTTTCATTATATGGGGGGGTATATATTCAGGCCGGGGATCCAAGCCTATAACCGACGGGTTTTTCTTTTCAATTATTTTATCTATCAAAACGTCCATAGACATGACTCTTCGCCCCTTTATATGTTTTCTTTCTGTTCGGAATATATGCAAATCTTCATAATTTATGAGCGGTTATGAGAACCGGCTATTATCTGACTGATACACTACCTTTCCCCCGCTTATGGTGAACTCCACCCGTCCCTTCAGCTTCATGCCGGAAAAGGGAGTGTTCCGGCTCTTTGAATGAAATTTATCGGAATTCACAATCCATTCACGGTCTAAATCAAAAATAACTAAGTCAGCCCTGTCACCAATGGCAATGCCGCCTGCCGGTAAATTCAGGCGGTTTGAAGGATTGACCGTCATTTTTCGAATTATTTCAGCCAGAGGCATTCTCCCCGTGTGATACAGGGCGGAAAGCGCCGCCGCCAGCGAGGTTTCCAGCCCTATCATACCTCCCGGAGCGTCCGCCAAACCCAAAGCCTTCTCTTCACTGCTGTGGGGCGCGTGGTCTGACGCTATTATATCGATTGTTCCGTCACATAGCCCGGCAATAACAGCCTCTCTGTCCCTTTCGGTCCTGAGGGGCGGAAAAACCTTTGCCATCGCTCCTTTTTTCAAAACCTCTTCCTGGGTAAAAGTAAAATACTGGGGACAGGTCTCGCAGCTGATATTGACGCCCCTTTTCTTAAATTCGCGTATTATGTCAACGGAGCCTGCCGTGCTAACATGGGCTATATGAATACCCGCTCCCGCGTACTCCGCCAGCATGGCATCTCGCGCCACCATATACTCCTCTGCAACGGACGGCCTGCCGCCAATGTCCAGCCTCTGAGATATGCTGCCTTCATTAACGGCTCTGCCGTCTGTCATATGGGCATCCTCGCTGTGGGAAACTATTATAAGCCCCAGTCCGCCGGCGGCCCTCAATGCTTCCAGCATAAGCCCGGCATTTGAAACCGGAACCCCGTCATCGGAGAGGGCGCATGCTCCAGCCCCCTTCAGGGCGCCAAAATCGGTCAGACACTCTCCTCTTTGCCCCTTCGTTACCGCTGCAATCGGAAAAACATTGATATCTGTTTTTGAAGATTTATTAAGAACATATTCAATCAGCTCGGGACTGTCCAAAACGGGATTTGTATTTGCCATACAGGCAACAGTCGTAAACCCACCGGCTGCCGCAGCCAGGGCTCCCGAATAAATGTCTTCCTTATACTCATACCCGGGGTCCCTGAAATGAACATGAATGTCCACCAATCCGGGCGCCACGTAAAAGCCGGAGGCATCTATCGTCTTTTCGGGTCTGCTGCCGGTCTTTGAGACAATACACCCGTTTTGAATGAAGATATCCCGCACTTCGATTGTTCCACTGACGGGATCTATAACATTTCCGTTTTTTATTTCCAGCACGGGATTACATCCTTTCGTCTATCGCAATTTTTGACTTTCAGTATAAACCAGCGACAAATTTTTGGCAAGTTATTTTCCGAAACAATGGAGATAATAAAACGGAACATATAAATTGAAGAGAGGTTCTGAAAATGACAAATACCGGCTTTGTTAAGGGTATGGGAATTGGAATTGCTGCGGGAATCGCTCTGGGTATGGCAATGGCGCCTAAGAAAAAAAGCGGAAAGCGTATGGCCAGCAAGGCAATAAGGGCTTTTGGCCAGGTGGTTGATAACTTCAGCCATATTGTGGGCGCATAAAGATATCACAAAGTATTCAAACCATAAGAAAGGGGCGGAAATCCGCCCCTTTAAATATCCCGGCAGAAACAATAATCCGGTGCAGGCAGCCATTTTCACTTGCAATTTATGCTGATATAATACATAATTGACATATGTAATTTACTCGCCTATACTCCGCTAAAACTACCGCTGCGGAGCCAGTGACCGGGCTTTTTTGCCGGCTTATAGGTTTTGGCTTTGTGGCGTCATACGCTTTTGAGTATACGGAGAGGAGGCTGAGGCATGAACTGCTTTCACCCCGGTGGAAAAAGGATAACTGACCGGGCCATTGAGCTCTGCGGCTTCAAAAAACATGATCGCATTCTGGACATAGGCTGCGGAGAAGGCGCGACAATGGAATATCTTATTGACAGCTACGGTTTTGATGTGAGCGGCTGCGATTTAAGCTGCGATATGATAAAAAGGGCCATTGAAAGAAACCCAAGGCTTCAAATCCAAAAATGCGATGGATATTCA
Source organism: Clostridiales bacterium (assembly GCA_012520295.1). Lineage (GTDB taxonomy): Bacteria > Bacillota > Clostridia > Oscillospirales > Oscillospiraceae > JAAYOP01. The sequence continues at coordinate 5,738 of JAAYOP010000007.1, forward strand.
TTAAGTTTTCCGCCATCGTCCTTTGACGGGGCTTATATGGAGTGCTCCTTTTCCCTGTTCCCAAATCATCCACGGTATTTACAGGACTTATATAATATACTTAAACCCGGGGGAAAGCTGGCTATCAGCGACCTGTATATGCTTAATCGCAGCCCTGTGACGGCAGAGCAAGGAAATCAATTCTCCTCTTCCTGCCTTTATGGGGGGCTATTCCTAAAGGAGCCCCTGATAAAATGCCTGAATCAGGCAGGATTTAAGCTGATTGCATGGGAAGATAAAACCCAGGAGCTGAAAAACTACATAGCTCAAATTTTGATGGATTACGGCTCTTTTGAGAATATGTGGAAGGCGAGGCTTCCGGAGGGCGCAGACGTTAAAAAGTTTTGCAATGTAAACTATAATAAAAACACCGGATATTTTCTTCTTGTAGCCAAAAGAATATAAAACCTGCCTCCGACCGCCACTGACGCTCCTTTTGCCACATAAAAATTTTGTGAGAAATAAAGCAGCTTGTCTTTAATACTGCCGGAATAGCGAGCTTAGTATATGAAACAGGATTTCAATACACCTATACTGGATAAATGGATTGCTGAAAAAATCGGGCTTGCCGGGAAGCCGCTTAACCGCCGTGCTCTGGAAATGTGGCAGCTCAAGGCCTTGAACCGTGTCTTTGAGCTTACCCATAACAGCTCACCTTTTTTCCGTGAACGGTTCGGAAAAGTATGCCTGAGCAGCCTTAATGAGATGGCATACCTTCCTTTCACCACCCCCGATGATTTGCTGGACAATCCTCTGAAAATGCTCTGCGCCTCTCCCGGGGAGATAAGCAGAATTGTATCCCTGCCCACCAGCGGCAGCACCGGACCCAGTAAGAGGGTCTTTTTCACCCAGGAAGACCAGGAGCTCTGTATTGATTTTTTTCATCATGGTATGCGTCTTCTCGTGGACGGCTCGGATACCGTGGGCATACTTTTTCCCGCAAAAACACCCGGCTCCGTGGGGGATCTCCTGCGCAAAGGCCTTGAACGAATTGGCGCGAGATCCCTTACCCTGTTTGAAGCCCACGGAGATCCCCAATTGCTGGCCAACCTGTTTCTCAGCGAAAAGGTTACTTCTCTTGCCGGCCCAACCTCCGTTATTAAAAGTCTGGCAGATTTCTATCTGGAAAACTCGGAGTTAACAAGACCGGGGATTAAAAGCGTTCTTTTGAGCGCAGAATACGTATCCACACAAAGCAGGAAATCAATAGGCGCGGCATGGGGCGCGGAAGTATTCGAGCACTACGGTATGACGGAGATGGGGTTCGGTTGCGCCGTCAGTTGCCGTGAACAGCTTAAAGACCCCGAAAACCTGGGATACCATATCCGGGAAGGGGACATATATATTGAGATAATTGACCCCGAAACAGGCATGCCTCAGCCTGATGGCCAGGAGGGTGAAATTGTCTTCACCACCCTGACGAGACGCGGGATGCCGTTTATCCGATACAGGACCGGGGATTTCAGCCGCCTGCTGACAAGGGACTGCCCCTGCGGTTCCGTCCTGAAGCTTCTGGGCAGGGTGGGCGACAGAAAAATCAAAAAGGGATATATCACATAGCAACTGCCGCCGCTTATGTGACGAAAGGGGGGCACAAATGAAAACCAGCTTCCAACCCGCCGCCATAATATTAGCCGCAGGCTATTCATCCAGAATGGGCGCCTTCAAGCCTCTGCTGCCCATAGGCGGGCTCCCGGCTGTGGTTCGCCTAATCAGGCAGTTCAGAAAAGCGGGAATTGAGGAAATTGGTGTTGTTACTGGGTATTTGCGCGACAAGTTAAAGCCCGTAATTGAAGCCGAGGGCGCCACGGAGATATATAACTCTGAATACGACAGGGGTATGTTTTCCTCTGTTCTGTCCGGTATAAGACACTTCTCCAAAACCGCTCAAGGCGTATTTTTGGCACCCGTTGACTGTCCTCTCATCCCGGCTGAGGTTGTAAAGCAAATGCTCAGTCTGGCAAAATCGGAAAGAAACCGCTTCATAGTTCCCATCTATAGGGGCAAAAAAGGCCACCCCTTATGGATACCTTCAAATTTTTTTTATGAGATAGAAACACATAACGGAGACATGGGGCTAAAGGGTATAACTTCAAAGTATGAACCCGGGATGATTCGCCTTGATACCCATTTAGAGGGCATTGTACTGGATATGGATACACCGGAAGCCTATGAGAAGCTGCTTTCATTTTATGAAAAAGGCTCAAATACAGGAGAGTTTTTAAAACTGGCAGAAGACAGGCGCTTCATATTAATACGTCACGGGAGAACCGTCAGACACAGGGAAAAAATATTCATGGGACAATATGATCCACCCCTTGACGAGGAGGGAAGCGCCCAGGCTATAGGAGCGTCGAAGGAGCTTAAAAAATATGACCCAAAGGCGGACATACTGTATACGAGCGACCTTAAAAGAGCTTCCCGGACGGCAGAGCTGATTAGTCAGGGGTTGGGAGGTATTAAATTATGTACCCTACCGGGTCTGCGTGAAATATCCCTTGGAGCCTGGGACGGCCGTTATATATCGGACATAAAAAGCAGATACCCCGATGAATATGAAAAAAGGGGAAAAAATCTTCTCACATACAAGCCCGACACAAAGGCCGAAAACTTTTACGACCTTCAATACAGGGTTCTCGACTGTGTTTCGGATATTCTGAGGCAGGACGAAAACCCAGATATAATAATTGTAACTCATTCAGGAGTAATAAAAGTCCTATACGGGAATCTTATGGATAAGGATATTCAATGGGCGATGGACAGGCTCAACCCCACAAATGGCTCCGTTACGGTAATAGATCAGTCGGCGAATAAAGGGAGATGATGAATATGAAAGTAAAAATAACTCCATTTCGCTCCACACTCAGCATATGTCCCGTCTGTAAAAAGCAGATAGCCGCCCGGTTGGTTAAAAAAAGCTCCGGGTGGTATATGGAAAAATTCTGTGATGAGCACGGCAGCTACAGTACCGTGGTATGGCGAGGCGCGCCTGAGCTTACGGATTGGGACAAATATAAGTCACCCGCAGAAGATTCACCGCCTCCCTGCCCCTCCGCTTGCGGGCTATGCTCACGCCATCTTCAATCCACCTGCTGCGTTCTTATAGAGGTGACATCCCGCTGCAATCTACACTGCAGCTTCTGTTTCGCCGAGAGTGAAGACGGCCACCGGGAGAACGAAAAAACTCCCGACGAGCTCTATAAAATATTCCGTGAGCTTGTCAGGGACGGTCGAAGCTTTTTACAGCTCTCAGGGGGAGAGCCCACAGTTAGGGACGACTTGCCCGAAATAGTTGCGGCCGCCAAAAGGGCGGGATGCGATTCTATCCAGCTCAATTCCAACGGGATAAGGCTGGGTGAGGACAGGGCTTTTACAAAAAAGCTGGCCGATGCCGGCCTGTCCTTCGTATTTATGCAATTTGACGGGCTGGATGACCACGTTTATAAAAAGCTGCGTAACAGACCGCTGCTGCAGAAAAAGCTGGATGCTATTCGCGTCTGCGATGAATTTAATATAGGCGTCACCCTTGTGCCTACCATAGTTCCAGGAGTAAATGACAATCAAATCGGAGATATCATAAAGTTTGCGATTGAAAACTCACCGGCAGTGCGCGGAGTACACTTCCAGCCTGTCAGTTATTTTGGCAGATATCCGCAGACTCCAAAAAACAGCGACAGGATTACCCTGCCGGAGATAGTTACCGCCATAGAGGTCCAGACAAACGGTCTTGTTAAAACCAAAGATTTAGCCCCATCCTGTTGTGACCATCCCAGATGCGGCTTTCACGGCGACTTTGTGGTGCTTCCGGACAAGCTGCTGGCTCTTACACAGTCGGATAACCAAAACAGCTGCTGTTCAGAACCGTCCTCCGAGGAGGCGCTCAGAAACCGCCGTTTTGTATCAAGGCGCTGGAAACGTGACGGTACGCCCATATCCGACAATTTGGATATGAGCAGCATGGACGCTTTTTTGTCCCGTGTAAAAACCCATGGATTCACAATAACCGGCATGGCCTTTCAGGACGCGTATAATCTGGATATAACCCGCCTCCGCAGGTGCAGCCTGCATGTTTACGACAACGGCAAAATTGTCCCCTTTTGCTCATATTACATATAGCGAGTTAAGCTTTAAAAGAATAAAAGAGGTGTATAGCTTTGTCCGATAATGAATTAGAGCTGTATTGCTTAAATATTCTGGAAAACAGCGGCCAGCCGGAGCGGGTGATAAACCACTGTAAGGCAGTTGCCAATACAGCAAAAAAACTTGCCACTGACCTTAATAAAAAAGGCTTTGACCTGGATGTGTCCCTTTGCTACCGGGCGGGTCTGCTCCACGATGTGTGCCGCACCGAAAAACGTCATGCCGAAAAGGGAAAGGAATATCTCGAAGGCTTGGGCCTTTTCCGGGAGGCGGAAATTGTGGCTGTCCATATGGGCGAGGAAATAAATACCGAAGAGATAACCGAGGCGGGTATTGTCTGTCTGGCGGACAAGCTGACAGCAGGGGGGAACACAGTCAGCATAAAAAAGAGATTTGAGCCCGCCTTCAAAAAATACGCCGGCGACGCTGAAACCCTTGCGCTGATCAATCAAAGATACGAAACGGCTGTAAAGCTGGAATCCCTTGTTAACAAGTACTTGGCCAGCGGCAGTTGATCTCCTGAACAAATCCAATAAAGTTTAAAAGGTCTGGCGATTATTTCCCAGACTTTTTTAGTTACTAAGCATCGTAAAAAGAAAAAGACCCTGCTTTTGTATCGGGAGCAAGGTCTTTGGGAATGTGCTATCGGCGCGAGTACTACTATTTGTGTAGCATATTATTGAATAATATGTGAGTACATCCAATCATGCGCTTCATGCATATTGATGCAATTTATATTATTGCATCAGCTGCTATATAATGCAATATCAGTCAATAGAATCCATTCACTATGCCTGCCTATAAAAGACTACCTATTATTGAAGGTAGCCTTTTAAATTTATGATTCTTGGACATATTATTATAAAGAAAAATAATAATATTATTAATTACAAAGGAGGTGGTGCCATGACATCGAAAAAGCGAATACCCAATAGATTAGTGCATGAGAAGTCACCTTATTTGCTGCAGCACGCCTATAACCCCGTGGATTGGTTCCCCTGGAGCGAAGAGGCTTTCGCCAAGGCAAAATCGGAAGATAAGCCTGTCTTCCTCTCCATCGGCTATTCCACTTGTCACTGGTGCCATGTGATGGAACGTGAGGTTTTTGAAAAACATGAAGCCGCATCCATCCTTAATGACAATTTTGTAAACATTAAAGTGGACAGAGAAGAGCGCCCGGATATAGATCACATATATATGGAAGCCTGCCAGGCCATGACCGGGAGAGGCGGCTGGCCCCTTACCATATTCATGACACCTGATAAAAAACCGTTTTTTTGCGGCACTTATTTCCCACTTACCCAGTTCAAGCACCTTATTTCAACTGTTATCGATTTGTGGGAAAACAACCGCGGCGATGTTCTGCAGACATCAGAGACGGTTCTTTCTTATCTGAGCCAAACTTCACATTGGGACACAAATGTCCAATTCAATGAAGCCGCCTCCCATAAGGCTTATACGCAGCTGTACAAATCCTTTGATACGGATTATGGCGGCTTCGGCTCAGAGCCGAAATTCCCATCTCCACACACGCTGATGTTTTTAAAAAGATATGCCGAGGCTTTTAAAGAAAAGGAAGCTGCCCGGATGGCGGAAAAGACATTGGTCGGCATGTTTTTAGGCGGGATTTTTGATCATATAGGAGGCGGCTTTTGCCGCTATTCTACGGACAGAAAATATCTTATTCCTCATTTTGAAAAAATGCTTTATGACAACGCCATGCTCGCCATAGCTTATACGGAAGCCGGTATGTTCGATGTAGGCCGGCGAACTCTGGATTTCTGCATGAATGAATTGTGGGCCCCCGAGGGAGCTTTTTACACCGCACTTGACGCGGACAGCGAAGGCGTTGAAGGAAAATTCTATCTTTTCACTCCAAAAGAGATTGAGAGCATTCTCGGACCACGGGACTCAAAACGCTTTTGCGAGCTTTACGACATTACCAATAAAGGCAATTTTGAAGGCTCCAATATTCCAAATCTAATTAAAACCGGATTTCTTTCCGGCACAGATGAACAGTTCGCGTCGTCCTGCAGGCAGGCTGTCTACAAAGAGAGGAGCAAGCGCATTCCGCCTGCCAGGGACGAGAAAATACTTCTGTCTTCAAACAGCCTTATGATAAGCGCTCTTTCCATAGCAGGCCGCATGATGGGAGAAATAAAATATATAACCACCGCTCTGGCGGTTACCGATTTCATCCGGGACAATATGCTCAGGGAAGGACGGCTCTACGGTGTATACCGGGAAGGACTGCAGAGGCATCCGGCCACATCTGATGATTATGCCTATTTCGCCTGGGCTCTCTATAATCTTCACCAGTCGACTCTGGACGACAATTGGCTTGAGCAGTGCAAAAGAGTCTGCGAGAGTATGATGGACCTGTTTATGGATGATGACGGCTTGCTTTGGTTATCCGGAAATGACGTAACAGATCTGCCACTTAGAGCTAAAAATACCTATGACGGGGCTCTTCCCGCCGGTGTGTCAATTGCCGCCGAGGTGTTTTTAAAACTCTATCTGCTTGGAGGTCAGAAAAAATATCACAACGCATATCAAAAAATTACCGCTGCTTTAGCCGCTGAGCTTAATGAATTCCCGACAGCCCACACGGCTTTGCTCTCCGCCTCCCTGCTTGAACTGAGAGGCGGAGTTAAGGTGGAGCTTCCCGCCAATAACGCAAAATTTAGATATGTTTTGGCCGAATACCATCCTTTTGCCGTATTCAGAGAGAACTCCGAGCGACAAAACTCCGCAATCGTCTGCACAAGGGAGATGTGCCTTACGCCAGTAACAAATCCCGATTCCCTTTCTTCGGTTATAGACAGGCGGGCAAACTAAAGCAATAGAATTAATATCCACTGAACAAATGCGTTTTGTGAAACGTATTCAGAATAAAGCAAATTTCCTCTTTTTGACGGAGAAGAAAACCTGTCTTACCCGTTTCAGATGCATCAAATTAAGAAAATGCGTGAGCCTCGATAGGTTCGCGCACTATTCTTATCTTTTCTTTTTTGTTAGCACTTTCTTTTCCTCTGGAATTTCACCGGCTTTCACAAGCATAGCCTTCGATATTGCCGGACCGACTATCTCATATATCATTGTTGCACAAAGAATAACCGCTCTTATCTCTGAAGCGAGTTGCGGCACAACTGTTGTCGCAACTGTTACAAGACCAATTGCCACTCCGGCTTGAGGTATCAACGCAGGTCCCAGATATTTGCATATGACTTCAGGCGCTTTCATAATCTTCGCACCCAGTGAGGCGCCCGCAATTTTACCAATCACCCTGAAAGTGACATATAGGATACCCACAACGCCAATTGAGGGTATTATTGAAATATCCAAATTCGCTCCTGATACGGCAAAAAACAAGAGAAAAATTGGCGGTGTTATAAAGTCTGATAGCTGTGCTATTGAGGCACTTTCCTCCGTAATATTACATAATACACAGCCGGTCATCATACAGGCAAGAAGCTGGGATGCATTTAGCACTTCCGCCAGACCGCTTGACAAAAAGACCATTCCAGCCAATATGATGATCCTGTTTCCGCTCTTTTTAAAGTATTTCAGCGGTATTTTAAACAATATGCCAACCAAGGCTCCTACAAGAAGGGCAAGAAATATTTCCTTGATAGGCAGCAGTATTGATAATATGACGGACCCGCCCGTTCCCCCGCCAAGCGCGCCTGCAATCGCAACAGAAAATCCAAATGCTATGATGGCAACGGCATCATCAATGGCCACAACACTGAGCAGCATTTCAGTAACCGGCCCCCTGGCATTGTACTGCTTTATGACCATGACCGTTGCGGCCGGTGCGGTCGCAGCCGCAATTGAACCCAGAACAATTGAGAATGCAGGATCAAAGCCGACAGCGATTAAAATCCCCTGAACCAGAAACACTGCCAACATAGCTTCAAAAACAGCGATTACAATAGGTGTTGCACCCACACGCTTGAAATAGCTGATTTTAAAATCACATCCAATTGTAAAAGCGATAAATGAAAGTGCAATCTGAGATATTACTTCAAAATTATCCACAATTCTTATGGGTATAATATTGAGAACGTGCGGACCCAATACAAGTCCTGCTATAAGATAGCCGGTTACATTAGGCAGTTTTACCTGCTTAACAAGCCGGCCACAGAGCAATCCTGCAATAAGCAGTATTGCCAGATATAAAAGGGTATTAAGCTGAGGCATATCAATTCCTTCCAATTGTTTTTTCTATATAATACCTTCACAGAAGGTAACAGGCATCGTAAACAGAATACCAACACCGGGTTTGTCCAATGGGCCTAATACATCGTGTATAACTCCCCGGGCCGTATTTACTTTTTCTTCATCCAGAATTATAAAGACTGTTAAGTTTTCTTCTCTTCCCGGTGAAAGCATTGTCCTCAATGAGCCTAATAATGTATCTGTCTCCTTATTGTTAATCAGAACCTGGGCCATACCTGTAGAGTTTATGATCGTTGCGCCTTTGATTCCCACATTGTTCAGCTCCACCAAAAGCTTGCTCAGTTTTTCATGTTGACTAAACACCAGAACCAAGACCTGCTTTTTCATCAGTTTATCGCCTCCTCTAATTCAAAGTATCAGTACAATAGCACCAAATAATCTATTTTTCAAGCTATTATAAAATGAACCGGAAAACAAGCAGTTTTTGCTTCCCATCCGGCTTTTTTTATTGTTTTTATATCCAGCGCCTATGTGGCCCTGTTATATCCCATATTAATTTTCAATGCATTGCTCTATATAAAACTCAATTTGCTCATATACCGGCATATACTGGTAGTGGTTATGCAATACTTACTATTCAACAGGAGACGATGCTTTTGTTTTGGTTTCTCTCTCAAAAATACAAAACTTACCTAAATACCATACTGGGCAGCAGACCCGGCGCCAAAGCAATGATAAAGGGTGGCAACGAATATCCCAAAATAATCGGTACCATAAATTTTTATCAAACCAAAGACGGAGTTTTACTGACTGCTGAGGTAATAAATCTTCCCCACAGGGATAACACATGTACATGGGGAATATTCGGATTTCATATCCACGAAGGAGGCTCCTGCACAGGTAATACTGAAAATCCATTTGCCGACACTAAAATGCACTACAATCCCAAAAACTGCGCCCATCCCCATCACGCTGGCGACCTTCCACCGTTATTTGAAAATAATGGCCGAGCATTTATGGTCTTCCTCACAGACCGCTTTACGATCAGCGAAATCATTGGGAAAACCATTGTCATACATATTTCACCGGATGATTTCAAGTCTCAACCCGCCGGAGATGCCGGCAAAAAAATCGCCTGCGGAGAAATTAAGTAGAACTGCAAGTGGGGTAAGAATATAGATGACAATGAGGTCAATAATATCCTAATATTGTCGTATTCCAGTAATTGAGCAACCCACTGATTAATTTCTATCAGCAAATACTAACCATAAAGTCCCCGCCAAAAATACTGCCCCGCCTGTTGGCGGGACAGTAGCAGCTAATGGCTTTGCCATTATGTTTGGCAGGGGCAGAAGGACTCGAACCCTCGGCACTCGGTTTTGGAGACCGATGCTCTACCAACTGAGCTATACCCCTATAAATAACAGAGGACAGATTTTATTCTGTCTTCTGTCTTTCACATTTTTCTCTCCGTCTTCTTTTTGGTGGGCCTTCAGGGATTCGAACCCCGGACCGACCGGTTATGAGCCGGTTGCTCTGACCAGCTGAGCTAAAGGCCCCTACTCTTTACAAGTATTGCCGTCACGATATTTCGTGACGGCAATACCGTTTTCATGGCTCCTCAAGTTGGACTCGAACCAACGACCCTGCGGTTAACAGCCGCATGCTCTACCGACTGAGCTATTGAGGAATATTTGTGTCGGCATCGACCTATTTTCCCGGGCCGTCTCCAGCCAAGTATCTTCGGCGCTGATGAGCTTAACTGCCGTGTTCGGAATGGGAACGGGTGGTTCCTCATCGCTAAAAACACCGACTATGCAATCAGTATTACCTGAAAACAACGATATTATAATGTCTTCTCTCGCATTTGTCAAGAGAGTGTAGGTGCCTCCCGGCGGAAACCTTTTCCCATCCTGAAAGATACACCCTGAATTGAGCACACTCCTAATAAGATGTGGTGACCCGTAGGAGAGTCGAACTCCTGTTTGAGGCGTGAGAGGCCTCCGTCTTAACCGCTTGACCAACGGGCCACACTTCGCTCTATCATAATATTGGTACACCTTCAGGGACTCGAACCCTGGACTCCCTGATTAAGAGTCAGGTGCTCTACCAGCTGAGCTAATGGTGCTCATCATGTAGTAATTAGGAAATAGATATTAAAGATTAGTGTTCGAGGGTAACAATCTGTTAAA
>JAAYOP010000087.1 GCA_012520295.1 Clostridiales bacterium
CTTTTTGTGCTATTCTTTTCATAGAAGCTATCCCTTTCTGTGATTGGTTTGTTAGCACTTACCATTTTACCACAGTTAGGGGTCAGCTTCTTCTTTTTTTAGACCATATCATTGTACACTATACATCACTTTAAATATAGCCGCAGCTGCTCTATTGCCTTTCTCTCCAGTCTTGACACCTGAACCTGGGACACTTTGAGAACCTTTGCCGCGCTCTCCTGGGTCATTCCCCGGTAATACCTGAGTTTTATAACAGCCTGTTCCTTTTCCGGAAGTGAATTAATTGCTTCCTTAAGGGCCACATATTCAATGAGCTTTTCCTCCTGCGTAAAGTCGCCCAACACGCTCTCCAGGGTGAGCCCCTCCTCCTGGGTGTCCCTCTGAAGAGAATCCGTGGCGGCAGTGGCGTTTTCCGCAACTGCTATTTCTTCAATCGTAAGCCCGGTCTCAGCGGCGATTTCAGATATTTTTGGCTCTCTGCCCAGCTTTTGCTCCAGACAGTCCCTGGCAACCTTTATGGCGTGAGCCCTTTCCTTCAGTCCGCGGCTCACCTTTATACTGCCGTCATCCCTTAAAAAGCGCCTGATTTCTCCTGATATTTTCGGCACCGCATATGTGGAAAACCTGGTGCCATACGAAGTGTCATAACCCTGGATTGCTTTAAGAAAGCCGACGCACCCAAGCTGGTAAAGGTCGTCTCCATCAACACCCCGTCCGAAATAGCGCCTGGCAATACTCCAAATAAGCCCCGAATTTTCTATGATCAGCTGTTCAGCGGCGTCCTTGTCGCCGCGCTGGGCAGATTCAAGAAGCTCAAACCCGAAACTTTTAGTCATTTTACAATTTTCCTTGCTATCTTCTTTCGCATTATCACAGTCGTACCTTTGTCCGGCTGTGACCTGACCTTCAAGCTGTCCATAAAGCTCTCCATAATTGGAAATCCCATTCCTGACCTGTCGTCTCCGCCGGTGGTATAAAGTGGTTCCATGGCCTTTTCCACGTCTTTAATGCCCCGCCCCCAGTCCTTGACGGATATCTCTATGCTTCTGTCCTCAAAAAGGCGGCACTTCATGCATATCCTGCCTATATCGTTTGGATACGCATGAACAATGGAATTTGTGACCGCTTCACTGACCGAAGTCTTAATATCGCCCAGCTCCTGCAGGGTCGGATCCAATTGGGCCGCAAAACAGGCCACAACATTTCTTGCCAGGGCTTCATTGGCGGATCTGGAGGGAAATTCGATTTTTATGTAATTTGTAACCTTCATTTGCCTGCCTCCCGTATTTTAATAAGACGAAGGATCCCAGAAGCATCCAGTACACGCATGGGCTGAGGGGGAACGTTTTTAACGCTCAGATTCCCCTCAACCTCTTTCATACGCTTATAAGTTTTTAGAATAAGCGCTATTCCCGAGCTGTCCATAAACTGGAGCTTTATAAAATCAAGTACGCATTCGCGGGGCAGATATGTATCTATTTGCGTTTCAATCTCCCGCATAGCTCTTCTCGCCGCGTGGTGGTCAAGCTCACCGGACAGAACAATTGTGAGCTTTCCTTCCCTATAGTCCCCGCTTATATTCAAAAACATCATCTCCCCGGATTTATTGTATTTGATATAGCTTGTCCGAATATATGGAAATTATACATGGATAAATATGTTTTTTTTGTCGCAATATATTTCACCGGTTTCCAAAGACAGCCATGAACGCTTAAAAAACGCGAAAAAAGAGCTTTACACGGTTGATTTCCCGCATAAAGCTCTCTTATGACCGGACTTATCAGCTTTTTATTTTCTCCAGTTGCGACCGGCTTTCTGTTAGATTTTCTATCAAGGCTTCCAGCCGGGCGGCCTTTTCACGCTCGCCGTTCACCACGTGTTCGGGGGCTTTTTCCACAAACCCCGGGTTTTGAAGCTTGGCGTTAACCTTTGAAAGATCCTCCCTGGACTTTTTCAGCTCTTTGTCTATGCGCAAAAGCTCCTTTTCTATATCTACCAGCTGGGCCATCGGTATAAAAATCCTTGCGTCGTCTGTAACTGTTACGGCCATTTCCTCAAGATTTTCCGGTGCCGTTTCTGTTATATCAATCTCACTTGCGAAGGCAAGCTTCATCATGAAGGCTTCCCCGTGCTTAAATATACTGTCCTTGTCGGTAACTATTATAAGCCGGGATTTTTTTGACGGGGGCACGTTCTTTTCCGCCCTGAGGGCGCGGACTGCCTTTATGGCTTTCATAATAGATTCCATATCCGCTTCCTCTTCGGGGAAACTCAGTTCCTGCATATATACTGGCCACTGCTCCACCATCAGGGCCTCTCCCTCATGGGGCAGGCTCTGCCATATTTCCTCGGTAATAAAGGGCATAAATGGGTGCAATAGCTTCAAAGTCTCTGTCAGAACATAGCAGAGCACCTTCTGGGCGGATATTTTTTTATCATCTTCATTCCCCTGCAGCCTGGTTTTTGTCAGCTCGATATACCAGTCGCAATAGCTGTCCCAAATAAAGTCATAAATCTTTTCCGCCGCTATTCCCAGCTCAAATTTGTCCAAATTCTCTGTCACTTCTCCTACCAGACTATTTAGCCGTGACAGTATCCACTTATCCTCAGTTTCAAGCTTCTCAGGCAGCTCATTCCTGTCAATTTCCAGATTCATAAGGACGAACCGGGCAGCATTCCACAGCTTGTTTGCAAAATTCCTGAATGACTCGCATCGGGATATTATAAACCGCATATCGTTCCCCGGGCTTATTCCCGAAACCAGGTTGAGTCTCAGGGCATCAGCTCCGTATTTCTCCACCATATCCAGGGGGTCCACGCCGTTACCCAGGGATTTTGACATCTTCCTGCCCTGCTCATCACGCACAAGGCCGTGTATGAACACCGTGCTGAATGGCTTTTGATTCGTGTGCTCCAGACCTGAGAATATCATTCTGGCTACCCAGAAGAAAATGATGTCATATGCCGTCACGAGTACGCTGGTGGGATAAAAATAATCCATATCAGGCGTTTTATCCGGCCAGCCCAGGGTTGAAAATGGCCACAGGGCGGAGGAGAACCAGGTGTCCAGCACATCCTCGTCCTGGGTCAGGGCAATGCTGCCGCATTTTTCGCACTTTTCCGGAGTATCTCTGGAAACATTTATATGGCCGCAGTCATCGCAATACCAGGCCGGTATCTGATGCCCCCACCATAGCTGCCGGGATATGCACCAGTCGTGGATATTCTCCATCCAGTTAATATATATTTTTGAAAAGCGCTCCGGCACAAATACAATATCGCCCTCCTTGACGACAGCTATCGCCTTTTCGGCCAGAGGCTTCATCCGGACAAACCACTGGGCAGAAACCACCGGCTCCACATTCTTGCCGCAGCGATAGCATACGCCCACATTATGGGCGTACCCCTCTTCCTTATCCAGCTGTCCCAGCTCCCGGAGGTCATTAACTATGGCCTTTCTTGCTTCATATCGGCCCATCCCCTGGTACTTGCCGCCCTTTTCATTGATAACGGCATTGTCATCCATAACACGAATCACAGGCAGCTTATGGCGAAGTCCCACCTCAAAGTCGTTGGGGTCATGGGCAGGTGTTATTTTCACACATCCTGTACCGAAGGACGGGTCTACATACTCGTCGGCAATCAAAGGTATCTCCCTGCCCACCAAAGGCAGAATCAGGGTTTTCCCCACAAGATGTCTGTAGCGTTCATCGGAGGGATTGACCGCCACGGCGGTGTCTCCCAGCATGGTTTCAGGCCTGGTTGTGGCTACGGTTATATATTCCTGGGAATCCTTTACCTTGTATTTGATATGCCACAGATGGCTGCGCTGTTCCTCATGCTCCACCTCTATGTCGGACAGGGCCGTCACACAGTCCGGGCACCAGTTTACTATCCGGCTCCCTTTGTATATAAGTCCCTTCTCATAAAGTCTTACAAAAACCTCTCTTACCGCCTTTGAGCAGCCCTCGTCCATGGTAAAGCGCTCCCTGTCCCAGTCGCAGGATGAGCCCAGCTTTTTCAGCTGGTTTATAATCTGTCCCCCGTATTTTTCCTTCCAGGCCCAGACCTCTTCAAGAAATTTTTCTCTGCCCAGATCATGGCGGGTTTTTCCCTCATTTCTCAGCTTTTCCTCAACCTTAATCTGGGTCGCTATTCCCGCATGGTCCGTTCCCGGTATCCAAAGGGCGGCATAGCCCTGCATTCTTTTATATCTGATGAGAATGTCCTGCAGGGTATTATCGCAGGCATGGCCTATATGAAGCTGCGCGGTGACATTGGGAGGTGGAATAACTATTGTAAAGGGCTCCTTTTGAGGATCGATAACTCCTCTGAAATAGCCTCCCTTTAACCACATATCATAGATTTTTTCCTCTACCGCTTCAGGATCATAGGTTTTTGGCAGCTGTTTCAATATTCGCCATCTCCTTTCTCATAAAATTCTCTATAAAAATTTACGCCCTGAGCATACGCTCAGGGCGAACAAACGTCCGTGTTACCACCTGAATTCGGCAAAGCCGCACTCAGCAGACAACGCAGGCTTATATGCTCTGCCTTGTCCTTTCCCTGTAACGGGAGAAACCCGTTGACGTCTACTCGGGAGATATCCCTTTCGGGTCAAGGCTCAGGGGCGACTTCGGCGCTCCTTCATAAAGACTTGCATCAACCGTCTTCTTTCTGAAAATCCGGCGGCGCGTACTGCTCCCCGTCTCAGCCTTTGGCGCTTTTGTGAAGTATAAACTTTTTATCAGCCGATGTCAATACTTATTATTCGCTTTACAAGCCTTTATAATTCTATTCCAATTCTGGGCGGGGTGTCATTGTCATAGGGGTGTTTTATTTTCTTTATCTCCGATATATAGTCGGCAAGCTCAATCAACTCATCACAAGGGTTTCTGCCAGTCAAAACCACTTCCAGGCCCTCCGGCCTGCGTTTAATAAACTCAACCAGATATCCTAAATCCAGCATCCCGGTTTCAACTGCCGAGCACGCTTCGTCGATAATCAAAACATCGGCACTTTTATCTTCGATAGTTTTACAGGCGGCATCCAGCATTGAAGAAACCTGAGCTCTATACTGCGCCTTTTCTTCATCGGTCATTTTAAACACGAATTTGAGCTTTTCCGGCGCTGGTATGACAGTCACTTCGGGCAGCCTTGACAGACTTAACAGCTCTCCGCTGTTACAGTCCTTCATAAGCCGCACCACAACCACCTTAAGGCCCCTTCCGGCAGCCCGGAGTAAAAGTCCCATGGCGGCGCTTGTTTTTCCCTTGCCGTCACCGCAATATATATGCACTAATCCCCTTTTCATCTCTTACACCTCATTTATGATTTTTTCATATACGGCGGCAGGCTGAACTCCCACCTTGGTTTCTTTTATCTGCCCGTCCTTAAAGAGGATTACCGTGGGAATACTTGATATCCCATATCTTTGGGCAATCTCCGGCTCCGCATCCACATCCAACTTGGCAAACACTGCTTTGTCAGACAGCTTTTCAGCAAGCTCATCAAGTATCGGAGCAAGCATCCTGCAGGGACCGCACCAATCGGCCCAAAAATCCACCAGCACAGTTCCTGTTTTAATCTTTTCGTCAAAGTTGTCCTTTGTAAGATTGATAATTGCCATCATAAACATTCCTTTCTGTTTTTATTCCAAGGCTACGCCTGTTCCCTTTCGTCTATATATGCGGTGGCCGAAAACGCCGCTATCTGACCCTGCCCCGTGGCTTTCAGAATCTGATTGGGCTTTCCCGTACAATCGCCGGCTGCGAAAACACCGGCTATATTGGTCTGCATTTTTTTGTCCACTTGAATAAAGCCGTCCTTTATATCCAGACCCGGCAGCAGCAGGTCGGGAGCAACTGAGGCTCGGGTTATAAAAACTCCGTCGAACTCATGCTCAACCCCGTCAATAATGAGAGCTTTCAGTTTTTTCTCTCCTTTAAACTCAAATTTACTGCCTTTTAAAACCTTTATCCCCGGCTTCAGCTTGTCCGGTTTTATGCTCGGTGAAATAAAGGTCACATCGCACCCAATATCATGAAGCTGATTTGCCTCTTCCAGGGCATCACCGGTAAGGCCGATAAGGGCAACCCTCTTTCCCTTATAAAGCATCCCGTCGCAGGTGGCGCAATAGCTGATACCATGTCCCAGCAGCTCGCTTTCTCCCGGATAGAAGGATGTTTGGACTACCCCTGTTGCAAGAATCACAGCCTTTGCCGACTGGAATTCGCTTCCGGCGCTTATATAAAAGCCCTCCCCCATATCGGCTATACTCAGCACCTGGGCTTTTATGGCGGTTATCTTCATGGATTTCAGGTGGTCATACATGCCGTCCAGCAGCTTTGCTCCGGAAATATCCGGGAGCCCGGGATAATTCTCGACTTTTTTTGCCTTATAAAGAGGGCTGCTTTTATAGCTGTTGGTAAATATGGTTACGCTCTTTCCGCGCAGATGGGTATTGATCGCAGCGGAAATTCCGGCAGGTCCGCCCCCAATTACGGCTATATCTATATTATATTCCAATTGTTCCACCATCTCTTTTGCTTATTATTAACCAAAATACGGATTTCTCTTCGATTATACTAGACTGCGGCTTTATTAACAAGACATCCTTCTGATTTTATTTGCAAAACCAAGAAAATTATGGCCATGTATAGTGTACAATGATATGGTCTAAAAAAAGAAGAAGCTGACCCCTAACTGTGGTAAAATGGTAAGTGCTAACAAACCAATCACAGAAAGGGATAGCTTCTATGAAAAGAATAGCACAAAAA
>JAAYOP010000088.1 GCA_012520295.1 Clostridiales bacterium
CGGCAGATTAAAGAATAATTATGGGGATTACTGTTCCTTTCATTTGTTAACATCATTAATTTCAGCAAGCTTTTCTGAACAATTTCCCTTGTTATGAAACTTGCCAACGTTTACTTGACACATACCTATATCGTATTAAGTTTTACTTCTCTGATGGATACTGATAAACTGATAGTTGAGCATCTTTAAATCTAATACGCGCCAAAAAGCCGCCTCATAGTGAAATTGAGGCGGCTTTTCGCGTTTTATATGCAGCCGGTTTTATACCTTCTCATACCACATGGATTGGGCATTATACATCTCGGAATAGAGGCGGCAGCTTTTCATAAGCTCCCTGTGGGGCGCTATGGCTATGACCTTTCCCTTGTCCATGACTATTACCCTGTCCGCCTCCTTCACGGAGCCTAGGCGGTGGGTAACTATAATCGCAGTCTTGTCCTTCGATATCTCCATAAACTGCCTGTATATCCTGCTCTCCTCAATAGGATCTATGGCGGCGGTAGGCTCATCGAGCACGATCAGGTCATGGGTGCGGTAGAGTCCACGGGCAACGGCAATGCGCTGCCACTGGCCTCCGGACAGGTCAACCCCATCAAATTCCCGGGAGAGCATGGTGTCAAGCCCCTGGGGAAAAGCATCCTCCCGGATGTCAACACCCGCTTCCGAGAGGGCTTTATCCGGCACTTCCTTCTTTTCCATCTGGCTTATGTTAACATTTTCAGACAGCTTCATAAGATACCTCTGATATTTCTGAAAGACGCCCGAAACATTTTTAAACAGAGACCGGCTATCCGCCGCCAAAGTGTCCATTCCTCTGGTGATAACCCTGCCCTCCGTGGGCTTATATATTCCTATGAGCAGGCGCACCAGCGTCGATTTGCCCGCTCCGTTTTCTCCCACAATTGCAACAGTCTCTCCCTGCTTTATTTCCAGCGAAACACCGTCAATGCTCTTTGTGGTCCCATTGGGATAAGTGAAGCTCACGTTTTCAAGCACAATCCCCTTCGAGCTGTCCGCCGCCTGCTCCGTGCCTCCGCGCTCGGGCAGTTCCATGAAGCGGACGTAGTTGCGGGCTGAACCGTAGTTTTTTGCCATCCTTCCCACATGGGAAAAAGCCTCCTGCATGATTGCGAACATCATTGTGACGGAACCGAATACGGCAGCGAAGGCTCCTACGGTGATCTCGCCCGCCAGAAGGGTGCTCACCAGCATGTAGACAATTCCGCCCCATCCCAGGCAGGACAATAGAGCCGCCACAAGCTCCAGCATGTTTTCCCTTATTTTTGCCCTCCATTCGGCCTGGGCCAGTTCCCTGCAGGTTTCAAGAAACCGGCCTATGAGCATTTTATATATGCCTAAAATCCGCGTCTCTTTGAAAAACTCCCTCGTTGTCATAGTGCCGTCATAAAAATTCAGCTTGCGCCTGACAGGCGCCGCCTCATCCTCGAATTTTGCCACCACCTGGGGTTTCATAAGCTGTCCGAAAAGGGTCGGAATGAAAACGAGAAGTATCGCAAGGATAAACTTGGGGCTCAAATTATTCAAATAGAATCCCATGAAAACAAAATACGGGATATAGAACGTTAAAACGGTAATGCCTAAATTCATTATCTGGACGGTATTCCCGGCACCCTCATCGGCCTTGTTAATCTGGTCCTGTAAAACCGTGTCCTCCAGGCAGACAGGGTCCAGCCGTCCCATTTTTTTATGTATTCTCCTTGCCGTTTCTCCATTGCACTTTGTAAATTCTACCACGTGCAGGAAATTGTGGAGACCATTTAATATCTCTCTCCCAATAAAAGCCGCCCCCAGTGCAAGGACGGACGCAAATATCACCCCGGCTCCGGCTCCGATTTTCAGAGCCCGCTCAATGCTGTCATAAAAGCGCTGGGTCATATAAGTGGCAAACCCATGCGATATGCCGTGGAATATACTTATTATATTTATGACTATATACAGTACCGGTATCGCCGACATGTTTATTTTAAGTCCGGCTTTTATAACCTTCCAAAGGGATACCCTCGGGAGTGAGGTCTCCCTGTCTTTTCCGGACTTTTTCAGACGCGGCTTTTTCTCTTCAGGCATATTCCCGCTCTCCTTCCTCATCGGTATACCAATCAGCCTGGGACTTATACATCTGTGCGTACAGTCCGTCGTTTTGCATCAGCTGGACGTGACTTCCCCGCTCGGCAATATGCCCGTCGTCAAGCACATAGATGATATCGGCCAGCTTTGTGGAGCCCAGCCTATGGCTTATAAATATCGTGGTTCTGCCTTTTGAGATGTTTTCAAACTGTGAATACACCCGCTTTCACTGAGAGGATCAAGAGCCGCGGTCGGCTCGTCCAGGATGCAAAGGGGAGCTGAACTGACAAGAGAGCGCGCCATGGCAACGCGCTGCCACTCGCCTCCGGATATGTCCACACCGCCCTCATATATCTTGCCAAGATACGAATTCATCCCATCGGGCAGCTTTTTCACCGTCTCCGCCAATCCGATGAGCCGGGCTGCGTTTTCCACTGCGGCTTCATTGCGGTCCGAATTGATTGCGCCGATTGCAATATTGTCATAAAAGCTGAAGCTGTAGCGGGCAAAATCCTGATATACCACCGTGGACATGCCCTTCAGCTCCGCCTGGGAAAGCTCCCTCAGGGAGCGGCCGTCCACCCTTATCTCCCCGGTGTAATTTGTATACAGCCCCGTCAAAAGCTTTGTTATAGTCGTCTTCCCGGCGCCGTTTACTCCCACAAAGGAATAGTGTCTGCCCTTTTCTATAGCAAACGACAGGTCTTTTAAAACAGGCTTCTCGGTTCCGGGATATGTAAAGGAGACATTTTCAAAGGTAATTTTCTCAAAATCCATGCCCGGCTCCGGCAAGGCATCGAATTCCTCAACCGTTTCCAGCTCCATAAACCTGGTCAGGTCACGAAGGTATTCCCTTTTGGCTGCTATATTTTGTATCAGGTTATTGACACCCCATGACGCGGTGCGCACCAGGTTTATAATACCGCCCATCAGCGCAATGAACATGCCGTAATCTATGCTTTTATTCAAAACGGACGGTACCATGGAGAGGATTGTGCCGATTGCTATTATTGAGCCAAATACCCCGCCCGCCTTCATCCTGATGAAGTTTTTCAGGTCAACCCACAGCTGAATTTTCCTGGCCTTGTGAAACTGCTCCATATAGACATCATTTACCGCGTCCGTATAGCCGTATACGGTCCTCTCCTCAACCGCTTCGCGGGATTTGAGCACCTCCGACAGGTAGGCGGTTCGCCTGTGGAGCTTTGAGGTTTTACGCTTCGCCTCATAGCTGCGCTCTCCGGCTTTTTTGGCTATGATTATCAGCGGGACGGCGGAAGCGATAATTATCAGCCCGGCCCACCAGGCTCCTGCCATAACCGTGATGACCACACCCAGAGCCGCAATCACCTGCTCGGCAAAATAAACCACCGATTCAAAACACTCGACAATCTCGGTGTCAAAAACTGGCGTGACACGGCTAATCAGGTCGGCCGTATCCGGGTTTTCAATGTGGTGGTATTCCAAGGCGGCCACCCTGGCTATGATCATGGGCCTAAGAGCGCGGCGGAAGTAAATTTTCCTCCTGCAGTTTATGTATTCCATTATCACGTTCATCAGCGTTTGAAAGAACTTAACCACAATCAAACCGCCAATTGGGAGAGCTATTGCGCCAAGCCCACGCGTACCCGCCATCACGGCAAGAGCTGCGTTTATAAATCCCGCCGTCGCAACGATGGTAAGTGTGGGTATGGCCGCGCCGATCAGCCGGTAGATTATCGCGACGGCCGAATAAAGCGGACTTGCGCGGCACATTAAAAGCACCAGGTCCCTGCCCTTGTATTCTCTTTTTTGAAGTATGTTTTTCATATCTACCTCACAAATATCGGTAAACTCGAACCAGCGGTTTGCAGCAGGTATTGAAATTTATTCCAGAAAATATTATTGCAAATTCCCAGCATATTCAATAACCGGTTCGTTAAAAGGCCTCAATTAATAGTTGAGCAAACTAAACCGACAGGCAAGCAAAAAGAAGCAGGAAACGGCGTATAAAGTGTTTTCTGCCATTGATTTATTGGCGTGGATTGTTATATTATGGATTGTATTCTAAACCTATGAAAGGGGTACATTATGTCTGCAAAATCCGAAAAAGCTGCAGAGCTTTTCTCATCCAATTTCAACTGCGCTCAATCCGTTTTCGCCGTATTCTGTGAGGACTACGGAATGGATATTGAAACGGGACTCAAGGTCGCCGGAGCCTTCGGAGGGGGCCTTCGCTGCGGGGAAATCTGCGGTGCGGTTTCCGGCGGCGCCATGGTTGTGGGACTAAAATACGGCCAGACCTCTTCTGAGGATTTGGATGCAAAGGCCGAATGCAATATGAAAACCATAGAATTCACCGATGTTTTTAAAGAGAAATTCGGCTCTCTCATATGCCGGGAGTTTCTGGGCTATGACGTAAGAGATGCCGAGGCCAGGGAACAAAACAGGCATAAGCACACTGAGGTATGCCTGAAGCTGGTTCAGGGAGCAGTTCAGCTGCTGGAGGATTTGGGATACTGAGTTTAACCTTATGCTCCCCAGCCGGTCTTAACCACCGGTATTGAATTTACATACGCCGCTGGCGACTCCCTATGCTGTCTCCAGGGCGTATTTCTCCGCCTGCTTTTTGAACATTTCGGCGTATTTTCCGCCAAGTCTCATCAATTCGTCGTGTATGCCACACTCCAGAATACGGCCTTCCTCCACCAGATAAATCCTGTCTGCGTCGCGGATTGTGCTGAGCCTGTGGGCAATGACAATCGTGGTTTCGGGGCGTGTGCGATCCAGCACCAGCTTGTTGAGTTCGTATTCTGCAAAGGGGTCAAGGGCCGCAGTCGGCTCGTCAAGAAGCAGCAGACCGAAGCTTCCAGTCAAAAGGCGCGCCAGGGCAAATTTCTGCATCTCGCCGCCGGACAGCACCACGCCCTTGTCGTCAAACTCATGGGTCATTGTGGCGGAAAGACCGCCCTCCTCTTCAAGAAGGCGGGACAGTCCCACCTTCCTTAGAATTTCCGACAGTTTTTCATCGTCTGCGTCCCTGTATGCGCGCAAATTTTCCGCCACGGTGATTGAGTATACCGATGAATCTTGAAATGCTATTCCCACTGCGTCCCGCAGCTTTCTGACATCATATTCCTTGATTGACCTGCCGTCTATTCTTATATCCCCTTCATTCACATCATAGAGCCTGAGCAGCAGCTTCATAAGCGTGGTTTTTCCCGCGCCGTTTTCGCCTACTATGGCGATCTTTTCTCCCGGTTCTATTTTCATTGACAAACCGTCTATAACATATTTTTTCTCTTCATCCTCAGACTGCGAGTATGAAAAGCGGACATTGCGCAGTTCTATTCCCAGGGGCTTGTTTTCCGGGCATAGGCCCACGCCGTGCTTTGTCTCTATTTCAGACTTTATATCAAAGAATTTTCGCACACGATCCATATACTTGGTAACACGCTGCAGGGATGTGATCTGATACATAACGTTGGACAGGCCGTTGCGCAGCATAGTTGTCGCGGTTAAAAGGGCAGAGTATTTGGCCACATTCGCCATGTCTCCGCTTACAACACTTTTTACAATCAGGGCAACGCTGACAAAAAACGTTATATTCTGCAGCAATACCGATAATACTTGACATTTTGCCAGCCGAAAAGCAAACTTCAGTACTACACCCGCGTTTTCTTCCGCGGCATCATCATAGCCTTTTAAGAAAAAGTCCCTCAGCCTGGTGGATTTCAGGTCTGCTGCAGGCTCTACTGTGTAGAACATGCGCTGGAAGTATCTCAGACGACGGTCGGACTCCAGCTGCTCCTCAAATCGCTCAATCCAATGGGCATTGGTCTTCATATTCACATATGCTCCGGCCAGGACGCTTGTAAAAGCAACCAGCAGCATCCAGGGTCCTACTACGGCAATATACGTTGCCATGGCCACAAACTGGGCTGCGTTCTGGACCGTATTTTCAATGATGCTCCGGGCGCTCTCTATCTGACTGGACAGGTTTTGGGCAGCCCAGGTAAAATCGGCATAAAACTCCGCAGAGTCATAATAGCGGTAATCCGTCTCCAGAGCTCGCTTATATATTTCGCGGTTTACCTGGTTGCGCAGACGTGTACTTTTAACATCCATATACACAGCCTGCATTAACTGGGTCATCGTCCACAGCAGAATATTCGCCAGAGCTATAAATCCGGCTATTGAAAGTATTTTTCCATATGGGAAACCATTGACAAGGGCATTGATAATCGCGCTGCTGGTGTAGACCTGCAAAAGAGAGTTCAATAGGGCCCCAGGCGGCCCAAAAGCAGATTGTAACTATTATGTATCCGAGAGCATATCGCTTGTAAAACCGCATAAGAAAAACGAGATTTGCAAACTCGATCTTTACTTTTTTCATACTTGCCTCCGAATACGCTTCTTTTGTATTCGCCATTCTTTGGCAATATAGCATATCACTGTTCACTTTTCAACCTTTTTTATATATTTGTAATAATTATGAAATATATAAAATCTCCATGCTCCCCAGCTCTTCCTCCAACTCCCGCCGCAAAAATTCCTCGACCTCTGCTCTCGCCCCGGGACGGTAACAATACTTTCCCCTGCCGCGCCCTGTCATCAGAGCTTTATCATATATCTTCACCGCTCCCGGGAAAGCTTCGGCATTGATTGCTCTATGCACATAGCTGTAGGTCATGAAGATAATTTCAATAAAGCCGCTGTTTTTGACCTTTTCACTCAGCTCGTCTCCAAGCAGCTCAATCAATTCCCCATACATTTTCCTCCACCCCGGCAGAAGAATAACAGGCGCAATAAGCAGCCCCACCGGATACCCCGCCTGGGCCATGTCATTGAGGGCGCGGATTCGGGAAGCAAGAGGCGATGTGCCAATCTCAACCTTTTTTATTATTTCAGGCGGGTTTACGCTCATCCGGAATATGGTCTTCCCCCTGTGGTCAAGATCCAGCAGCGGCCCCACCATGTCGAACTTTGTCGGAAATGTGAGAAATCCATGGCCCTCACGGGCAAACCTCTCAATGGTCCAAAGGAGGTTTTCTGTTATGGTGTTTTCCAGTACCAGGTCGCTGTTGCTGCCTATTTCAAAGGTCTGCCGACCAAGGGCGGCCCCATCGGCCCTGAGCAGCTTGTCCATCATCTGCTCCCGATTTACAAAAAGCCGTAAATATGAGCATTTGTTATAATTGCAGACCAGGTAACAGTACAGGCACATTGCCCTGCAGCCGGAGGATGTATATGGTACAAGCCAATCGGAAACCTTGTGGTTTTCCACATATCTGTGGGTTTTGCGTATGCCTATTATCAGGTGCCGCTTGAGCTTTGGAAAGCTCCGGTTTTCTGCCGCGCTGAATTCCGGGATGCGGTTGTGGGATTTAATCTCTATCCAGGGCAGAGACCGGTATTTTTGATACAGTACTTTTCCCAGGTAATATTTCATAACATCCGGCTCATAATAAACCCCGTCGAAATCCAGCTTCAACACCCGATTTCCCACCTTATTACCCCTTTATTGTCGTAAAGCATAATTGCTTTTCAACGACAGCGATATCTATGCTTCACAAATAATATCGCAAATCCTTGGCCAGCTTTTCTTCAATAGATATAAGCTCTTTACAAATGCCCTTTGAAGTGCTGTCAGCTGCCTGATATTGATTAAGATATCTGTGTAATGACTTTACACCCATATTGCATCCGTCCGTAATAAGATCGGCCACGGTGGCGTCACTTTTTTCCATTCCCATCTTAATATTGGTTTTTATCCACGACATCCCCTTAGCCATCGCAGTGGGATCTTTTTCATCGCTGCCGTGTTGCAGCAGTAAGCCATGTATTCTGTTGCCCAGTTCGCCGTGATGGCTTTTGCTTTCTTCCAGCAGCTTCTTCATCTCCTGGTTTTCCACCTTGCCGAGGACCTCATCAATTGAAGTTACGGCCATTTTTGTTCCGGAATCGCACTCCCGAAGAAGTTTTACCGTATCGGTAATCTCCATAATAAATCACCCCTTCAAGTTTTCTAATAGTATCTCATTATCATCAGCGCAATATACCGCAGACCGGATGATAACAGGATTTTAAGTACAAAACATCTCCTTCTGCCGGTCCTTCACCGAGTTTAAAAAAGCTATAGGAAAACAGCCAGGAGGCCGCCCCATTGGACTCAGCCTCCTGGCACTTATATTGATTTTTATTTTTTACGCATTTATCATCCCATAAGTCATTGCCCATAATATGCCTGTCCTCATTTATGTTGCATTTTTCAGCTTTTTGACCGCCTCTTCTATTGTGGAAACAAAAAATATGTCGTTTCCGTTATTGCTCTCGTAAATAAAATCCTTCAGCGACTTGCTGGTGTAATCCGAATAATCTCCTACAAATGATACTTTAACACGATAATTAATGAATTTCTGAAGAACTTCACCGGCAAGACCAGTTCTCAAAACAAAAAAATCATCTGTCAGGCAGGACTTATTTAAAACAAGTCTGTTTGAATTCGTTTCGTAAAATACCGACGCAATTAAGTCAAGTGCTGCCTGAGCATCGGCTATTTTTTCATCCATATCCACCTGAACAATATTTTTATCATCATCTAAAACCCTGTATTTCATATACTTTCCTTACTCTTTCTTTCGACTGTGCCAGTGCTTTTAACCATCGATCCCTTCCATTTTGAAAATCACGGGACGTACGCCGTCCGGACAAGAAGCTATATGTACCTCATCACGATTGTAAACCCATCCGCCCGACGCGAGAACATGGGCAAAGGCAGCAATCGACTGCCAGGCTGGCGGGCAAAACCCCTCCGGCATATCAATGCCGTGGGGACCTGTTGTATAAAAAACGTCCCCTTCTTTCAACATTGTGCAGGGCCCCTTTTCATAGGGCGGATAGCTTTCCGCCAAATCCTTAATATATAGCGTTCTCAAAACGGTTATTTTACATCTTCCCATTAAAAAATCCTCCAATCTTTTATAAGCAAAGCCGCATTTCTTCATATTAAACTGATTTATGCTTTTTTTCAACACGCCTGCTATCATTTTTTCCGGGTTTACATGGACCATGCAGTGCTTGACACCCTCGAAATAATTCTCAATCACGTCATGTACATTATGGGCAATCTCATGGGCAGATGACAATGTGTCTTCGCCATCTGCACAGATTTCAACATCCACATATATTTTATTGCCGAAAAGCCTTGTTTTTATTTGGTCAATACCTATAACACCTTCCTGTTTCAGGATTATGCTTTTCATCTGCTCTATAATCTCTCCGTCACATGATTTATCTGTCATCTTCCCCACGGCATCCAAAAATATTGATACGGCCGCTTTGACGACAAACAGGCATATGACTATGCTCGCTATTGAATCCGAAACCGGAAAGCCAAGCCTTGCGCCCACAACCCCCGCCAGGCTGCCAATCGAGGAGAAGGCATCCGAGCGATGATGCCATGCGTCCGCCATCAGTGCCGGCGAATCTATTTTCTTTGCCGCCCCTCTCGTGTACCAGTACATCCATTCCTTTATAACTATGGAGGCCAGAGCAGCAACCAGGGCCAGAGCGCCGGGAACAATCAATTTGTCATGCTCCCCGGATATAATTTTTTGGGCTCCGCGGTAGCCTATGCCAATACCAATCAAGCATAAAACGGTCGCCAGTATGATCGCCGCCACATTTTCAAATCGTTCATGCCCATAGGGATGGTCGTTATCCGCATCCTTGTCGGACATTTTTATGCCGATTATAACGATAAATGTGCTCAGTACATCGGAAATCGTATGCACTGCGTCAGAGACCAGGGCCGTTGAAGCTGCAAAAATACCGGCAAAAAGCTTAAAAGCGCCGAGTAACAGGTTGATTAAAATGGTAACTCCGGAATTATTCATGGCAATTTGCCGGTTCGATTTGGTCTTCACATTCTTACCTCCACAGATCTATTGTTTTTTATGCAAATGGCGGAAAAGAGAGAAAGGCACATCCATGGAACTTATTACTGTCCCACAGATGTGCCTTATAAAACACTTCTGCTGCTGATAAAACAGCCCGGCTCCTGTTCCCTTTGCGGGTCTATGGCCTGATCAGTTTGTTTTAAGGGATAAATTCTTTACATTAATTCCAGTTTGCACACAATGGATTACGGCGTATCCGCAAACCCATTGAGGCAGCCAATCAATGTATCTGATACGGGCAAGGCAGGTTTGTATTACCCGTCAAAAAGAGCAAATTTGCCCTTTTTGCAAATCCGTTTCGCAAACCCATTTGTTCAGTAGGCATTACATTATATTCTCCATACCATGAAAGTGTTCCAGCTGAAATTAAAACACCTGTAATTTCCGCCAATATCGACAATCCCCTCAGCCCTGCAGCTATTTTGACAGAGAGCCAGCCCTTCCGGCGCCGGCTCTCTATATACTACTTAACTATATTGAGGTTTATTACACAAAATACTTCATGATATCAAATTTACCAAGGCTGCGTGCATACGCGCCGGTGATATTAAGGCTCAGCCCCGTGTGGCTCACGCCGAAGAAGAAACCACTGTCATGCAAAATCTTCGGGTTGAATACCACCAGACCCTGGCTGCCGTTGCAGTTTTCCTCCACCCATTGGAACAAATACGCATCGTCACGAAGCTTGATATAGAAGCAGGGACTGCTCCAGGTTGCTCCTCCGCTATTATCGCCCTGGAATATGGTCCAGCTGTAGCTCTCCGGTGAACTGTATACATGGATAGAGCTCATTGTGTCGCTATATGCCCATGCGTAGCATTTTCCGACCAAGTCTGTGGTGAAATGGTGACGGCGCGCGAAAGGTGGCACAATATCACCGTATTCCAGAACGCCGAACTTGGCATAGGCTCCGATTTCCCACTCACTGTTCCAGCTGCCGATTTGGGCGTGTACCGTTGTGGCAAGCCCGGTGGAAAAATCGACCGCCTGGGTAACATTTGCGTAATTGGGGTCGCCGGTCAGCATATGGGAAAATAGAATTATATCCTTTGCCGGCTCAAAAGCTACATATTTTTCCTCCTGCCATGTTCCGCCCGGATAGCGCCATTTCAGCCTGTCCTTGCTGACAACGTTGTATTCGTACACAGGCTCCTTCGTCCCGGCCCAGGGAGCTGCCACATGTTTCTCACCGTCCAGCTTCACCTTAAACTGCTTGCCCACAAGATAGTCGGAGAAGGGCAGATTGTTGCCGCTGGCCATTATATTGGGGCCGCCGAACTCAAAAATTCGCTGGGACTCGGCCGCGTGCTTAAGGGCCTCTTCCCTGGTCATGGGAATATCAATATCCCTGGGGCGATATGAATACCTTGCGCCCTTCCCTTTCAGCATTGCCATGGGCGGCTCTTTGTCACCGAATGTGGTAATCTTCTCCAGATGGGCCGCGTCTCCGGTTATCTCAAGCTTCGCGGTATGCGTGGCATAGACAAGCTCATCATCCTCACCGAAACCAAACTCTACGCCTACCGCCTCCATGTCGAAGAAATTCATGACTTCAATCCACATTTTCCCGCTGAACTCAACATCCCAGCGGGCATAAATGTAGAACTTATCGTCAATGACTATGTAGTCCGAGGGGTTTGTCATCGTGATGCCGCCCTGGGGATCGCTGAGCTCTACCAGGGTGGAACAGACGACACTGGGGAAGAAGGTCAGAAGCTCATAGCCGTTGTCGTACTGCCAGTGCAGACCACGCCCCTCAATGCGGTTGGTGGTAGTGTGTAGTTTCCCGGGCTTTTCATTGTTTCCACAGTCTGCCCAGCCGAAATGATAGTGCCGCTGTATCTCCCGGGGAATCTCACGTGTCCCGGTGGGCTCCCTCATACCGAAAAGGTCTCCTCCCACAGGTACCTCAATGCCGAACCAGGTTTCAAACGCGGTGATTGCATAGGTCTCTGTGTCAATTACCAGGTGCCAGCCACGGGTTGTGCCCGGTATCAGGTGCGTTAACAAAACCACGCACCCTAAAGAAATGGCGGTATATGGAGCGTTATAACTCTTTCCGTTCTCAATCACAGTCAGATTGCCGGTGTCGAGAATCTTATACTCCAGCTGTTCAGGAGCAAATTCCCCTTCAAGCCGGGCTTTGAATGTCCAACCTACAATAAGGTCGCATTCCGGGCCGTCCGCCTTGGGCTTCGCGGCAACTTTTTTATCAATTTCTTCTTTGCTCATGGGATTAAAGTTAGTAAAAAACATAGGCCTGCCTCCAATAAGTATTTTATGGTAATTATATTATGATTTATGCAGATTGTCAAAGACATTGTGTGTTGAAAGGAGAAAAAAATAACACTATGTACAGAAGACTATCGAATATATGCGCAAAGGCGTGTTTAACAGCGCAAACACGCTCCCGTTGCTCATAAAACAAGAAAAAATAAGTCTTTCCGCCATACAGACCACCGACCGAAGACCCCGGGCCAGTTAGCTACGGGCTGCCACAAGGCGATTGAGCCATTCCGTCATGGCTATCGTCAGGATTAAAAACAGGCTTAAATAGACCGGATAAAGAGCAATGGATACGCCTGCCAGCAGACCGAATAAAGGCGGCATAAATGTTGAGCCGGTATAAGCGCTGGCCATCTGAATACCTATAATGGCCTGGGAATTTTCCGCTCCAAAGTTTCTGGGCGTCTGATGTATTATGCAGGGATATACGGGAGCGCACCCCAGACCGGTTATAATCAAGCCCGCCAGCCCAATCCGGTCATATTTCAAGGGTAAAATCACAGCCAGCAATCCCACCGCAATAATACACAGCCCGATGCGAATCATATTTCGGTTATTTAATCTGTCCGACACAATGCCGTTTAAAAAACGTCCAGCGGTAATGCCCAAATAAAACAGTGAAGCCCATCCAGCCGCGTCCTGCGCCTCTATCCCTTTGTGCAAAACCAGGTAACTGCTTGCCCACAGGCCCCCTGTGGTCTCAAGACCGCAGTAAGCGAAAAATGCCAGCAGGGCCTGTTTGACTCCCCTGATTTTCAGGGCCTCATGGACCTTTAAATATTTCGACGTGGCTTCCTTCCCATCATTCCCATGGCTCTTCTGCTTCTCCCAGACCGGCAGGCTGATGACTAAAACAGCCGTCAACGCCATCTGGAAAACGCCCACAGTTCCATAGCCGCTCCGCCAGCTGTCTTTTACTGTCAGGCAATAGCTCATAATATAGGGCCCAACGGATGCGCCTATACCCCAGCAGCAATGGAGCCAGCTCATGTGCCTGGAGGAATAATGCAGGGCCACATAGTTATTCAATGCGGCATCCACCGCCCCTGCTCCAAGCCCATAGGGCACAGCCCAAAGGCAGAGCATCCAAAAACGACCTGCAACGGAAAACCCAAAAAGGGCCACCGCCGTCATTAATACGCTGGCCGCGGTGACAGGGCCGGTACCAAATCTGTTTACCGCCCGGTTTGCGTTCAGGCTGGAGATAATTGTGCACCCGGCGATAATCATAGACACTATTCCCGCGTAAGAAACAGGTGTATTAAGCACGGGATATATGGAAGGCCATGCAGCACCCAGCAGAGCATCGGGCAATCCCAGAGAGATGAATGCCAGGTAGATCAGCGCCAGCAACAGTGAATACACTCTTTATCAAATCCAAACATCAATTCATTTGAAAGCCATTTAAGCTGTCATGCTTCAATAGTGTCGATTCAAATTGTACTCTACTAATAATGCCCGCTGAACAAATGCGTTTTGCAAAACGCATTTGCAAAAGAGCGAATCTACTCTTCTTGACATGTATTGATTGGCTGCCTGAATGGATTTGCGGACACACGCCGTAAACCCATTGCCCTGCAAACAGGAGTTTATTACTAACAGCTTAAGGCTTTCAACATCCGTGAAAGCCAATTCAAAGCTTTGAATTGGCTTCAAATATTATTCCTTTACATAATGCTATAACTCGAGTATTGTCAACAAATGCCGTGTTAAGTATATATACTATATAGCGTTTTCAGTTCCCTATTGTGTAATCAAAACCATTCATAGTGGATTTTTCCGTAGGGCAGCTTGCTTTCATCATGGGGTTCCTTTTTTTCATCGGGATAACCTATGGCAATTATACTCTCAACGCAATATTTTTCAGGTATCTGCAACAGCTCCCTGACATATTCCTCGGCGCTTTTCTCTTTATTATGAAACCTCTGCCTCACCTGTATCCAGCACGAACCGAGACCCAGGGACTGGGCAGCCAGCTGAATAATAATTGACGCTATGGATGCATCCTCTATCCATACATCGCTTTTATCCGGATTTGCGACTACCACAATCGCCAGCTTGGCGCCGGATAAAAAAACTGAGCCATGCTCCCTGCACAATGACAGCTTTTGCAGCATATCCATATCGGTCACAGTGATAAACTCCCAGGGTCTTATGGACCTGGAAGAGGGTGACAGCAGCGCGCTTTTCAGAATAATATCAACCTTTTCCTTTTCCAAATCACGGTTTGAAAACTTTCTTATGCTTCTTCTGTTTCTTAGCATTTCATAATACATTAATAAATCCCCCCTATAGATCACGCCATAAATCTAAGCTTTTCTAATCTCTTTTAATCTGCTCTCAACCAAAGCTATGTCTTCGCCTATTTCAGCCAGTTCCTTTTCATATTTTATAACCAGCTTGCTTGAAATATGAAGATTCTCCTAGCCGAGAATAATTTCCCTCTCTTCCTCTACTTCCTCCAACAAATCCTGGAGTTCTTTTAGCTCTTTTTCCAGTTCAGGCTCAGTCATACCCATAATATCAGACTGCCTCACTTATTCAGCCCCTTCCTGTTATAAAATCTCGTATGAATTCTCACGGATTCTTTCAATTTCTTTTTTCGGCATTAATTTGATTAGCAGATGGGCGATGATTATAATTCCCGGGATATTGATGGCAAGCCTTGTCAGGGCAAAAGCCGGTCCCAGAGAAGCTATCTCAAACATCAGGGTAGGTATTTTAGTGGTTGACCATGCGCCTAGGAAAATCAGGATATTTGAAAACTTAGCGCCTTTTTTCATAAATACTGCCGCAACCGGAAACGCTCCGTACAGGGGCCCCGCCGCCGCGGAACCTATGAGTATGGATAAAACTATGCCCTTGATACCTGATCCCTCGCCCATATATTTCACCATTGTCTCTCTGGGCACCCATACGTCCAGGAGCCCCAGCATGACAAAAACAGGCGGCAGGAGCATGAGCATTTCTTTAAAGGTCCCGGCCATTATACCAAGGGCCTTCAGGCCGGTTTTTGTGCTCAATACCATTATTATTCCAACCGCAGCCACGGCCATAAGAAAACCCATGTATTTTTTTATTAAAACCTTCACTTCAGCCCACCACCAATCCGATTGCTGCCGCCACAAGAAAAGAAAACATAAAGGCGAATACATTTCTCAATAAGGTCAGCCTTTTTCCGAAATATTTAATCTCTACAGGCATAGTCACAATTCCTACCATCATCAGCGTTGAAACGAAAGCTCCCATCTGCATATATCCTGCTCCTTCCCTGAGTAAGAGAGCAGCCATGGGAAAGGCCACATAGGGCGGTATTATTGCAATTGACCCGGCAACAGCCGCAAGGACTACACCCATCCATCTGGATTGACTTCCCAAAAGCCTTGATATGGTCTGTGTATCTAAAACCGCCAGCAACGCTCCCACAATCACCATAACGGTTAAAATCTGCGGCAATATGCTCTCAAAGGATTTCCACGCCTTTTTCAGCGCCACTTTCGTCTTCTCTCTGTCTTTCAGGAATGATATCACAAGCAATATAATTGCCGAGCTATATAAGATTATCCCACTCATACAGGCCCTCCCCATGGATGTGAAATTTGCTTTTCCCGAGTATGGAAAATCCGGGCGTAAAACAATGCGTCCGGATTTTCCTTTTAAATTAGTATTTCATATTCTGCCTGTTATCATCACAGTCTGTTTTCATTCCTTGATATTATATCATTCTGAAGGTCCCGCCCCAGCTCCACGAAATATGCCGAATATCCTGCAATTCGGACCACCAGGTCCCGGTGTTTTTCAGGCTCTTCCTGAGCGGCTCGCAGGGTATCCGTGTCGACCACATTATACTGAACCTCAAGGCCGCCGTTTTCAAAGTATGTTTTTGTCATATCCCGGAGCTTGGCTATCCCTTCCTCATTGCTCAACACACTGGGATGCATCCTGAGATTGAGGGCAATCCCGCCAAGATAGCGGTGATGGTCAAAGGAGCAGGTGGATATGAAAACAGCAGTAGGCCCGTTTTTATCCCGGCCCTGGGCAGGGGACATAGCGTCGGCTATGGGCTCTCCCAGCTTTCTGCCGTCCGGTGTAGCCCAGGTAAGATATCCTTGGGCCACATGGTCCGCCGCTCCGTAAAGCCCCGATTTATAGACCTTTGACCTGACGCTGTAGCACTCCTGGCATATCTCATAGTACAGGTCGCAACACCATTTCAGTTCCTCGTCCGCATAGGGATCGGCGTTGCCGTAATGAGGAACCTCGTTTAGTATACGCTGGCGAAGAGTCTCATACCCCTCCCAGTTGGCCATAACGGCGTCATACAGCTCCCTTGTGGTTATCAGCTTTTTGTCAAAGCACATATATTTAATCGTCGTCAGACTGTCAGCTATGGTAGCCAGACCTGTGGCCGTGCCGCCATAGGAATTATACTTGGCTCCTCCCATTGCGCAGTCCTTTCCGCTCTCCATACACCCCTCAATTGAAATAGACAAAATGGCCTGGGTAGTATTTTGCTGGGACACGTACTCGGCGTAGTTGTTGGCCGATATAAAAAGCTTCATGATATACCGGGCCATTTTGCTGACGGCTTCCCTGACTTCCTCCATTGAATTCATCTCGTACAGGTATCCGGTTTTCAGGCTTGCCTGTTCGCCGTTGTAGGGGTTTATTCCGTTATTGATGGCCATATTCAATATGGAGCCCCACCACACGCTGGCATGGGGAGGATACATGCCGTTAGGCGCCGGGAAGTCACAGCCGCTGCCCACAATCTCCTGGCAGCCGATAATCCCGTAGTTGCGCGCATCCTCAAGCTCAAAATCCAGTTCCTTGATAAGGCTGGGAATAATAACCTCATCATTTTGGAACAGTGGCAGGCCGCCCACCAGCTTCGTGGTCTCCAAGGCGCACTCCCACAGTTCATCGGGAGTATTTTTATTGATTCTCAGGGATATGGTGGGATCATGGAGCTTGAGCCTTCCCACGGTTTCCAGCACCATATATGTGACCGGATTTGTGGCATCTTGCCCGGTCCTGGGACATACTCCCCCGATGGTTGTGTGCTGATATGTATTGCCTATTCCGGTGGTGTTTACAAGCTTTGCCGGGCCTCCGTCATAATAGCAGTTCGCCTTCAGGAAGAAAGCGTCCACTATCTCCTGGGCTTCATCCAAGGTAATAGTGCCTTCCTCCAATTCCTTCTTGAGGAAAGGCCATGTATACTGGTCAAACCTGCCCAGGGCGGGGGAGGGTATTCTTGTGTCTATTGTAATGAGCACCTGATAGAGCATCGTAGCCTGCACGGCTTCCCAGAAGGTCCGGGCAGGATTCTCCGAGATCCACATCAGGCCGTCTCCCATTTTTTCAAGCTCTGCCCGGCGGGCCTCTGTCCCGGCGGTCTGTGCCTTATCATAGCATGCCCGCGCATACCGCTTTCCAAGAAGGATTGCGGCGTCACAGGCGATAACCGCCGATTTGTAGAACAGATATTTGCCCACGTCCTCGCCCATCAGGTTCCCTCTGTGGGCATCTATCCAGTCCTGGGCCTGTTTTCTGATTGCCGCATATCCGGTATTTATGATTTTGTCGTACCCGGCAATAAGGTGCCCCGCCGACAGGATTGTCAGTCCCATGCCGCCGTCTACATAGCTACTGACATTGAGTCTTTTCAGCTCGTCAAAGCCATCGGGCTGCCAGGCATCGGCAGTGGCGCCCACTCTTCTGGTTTCCCAGTAATCACATATTGATGCCAGGGCCTCATAGTCCTGCGGGCTGATTGTCAGCCTGATCTGCTCTTCCTGAGGATTGTGATAGAGCCCATCTTCCTTCAGCTCCCATACACCGTTTCTTATCGGATCCAGGAACCAGTCGTATCTGCCCCATTCCGGATATTGGGGACTGCCGAAATAATACGGGCTTTTATTTCCCACAATAATCTCAAAATCCTTTACCAGCACGGTCATTTTTGAGCACAGCTCATAGAGTGCCAGGGGTCTTTTGATAATCGGCACAACGTTTTCATATTTTTTGTAAGCGTCCGTAATAATCAGCGCTCTTTCAGCGTCTATACGAAGAACCCTGTCCCGTATCAACTCTCTCATGTGCTTTATACGGTCGCTCGCAGGCCGGAATTTATACATGATATCACTCCTTATTCTGCCTTTATTTTTGATTTATTAATAAGCTGTCCGTTTCCGTATGATACAGCGAAAATACGTCTTCCGAAATTTCTCAGCCTCTAGTCTGTTACGGCAATACTCTTGATGACCGGCTGGTCTTTTTTTAAAACCCTTCCGTTATCATCCTGCACGGGCGTATCCCGGCATATTTTATCCACAATATCCATTCCCTCCGTCACATGTCCGAAAGCGGCATAATGCCCGTCCAGATGAGGGCTGTCCTCATGGACTATGAAAAACTGGGAGCTGGCGCTGTTATAGCTTATGGAATTGCGGGCCATGGATATAGTTCCTCTTACATGAGATATGTCATTGTCATGTCCGTTTTCTTTGAATTCGCCTTCAATTTCCACACCGGAGCCGCCGGTACCGTCTCCATAGGGATCTCCGCCCTGTATCATAAACCCGTCTATTATTCTATGAAAGGTCAAGCCGTCATAAAAACCCCTTTTGGCCAGCCCTATGAAATTTCCCACGGTAATCGGCGCCATATCGCCGTTTAGCTCCACTGTTATTGTGCCGTATCCTTCAACCTCTATTTGCACATGGTGAATACCGTCCAGGGGCTCAAAGTTCTCAGTTATCACTTTGTCATCCCATATCTCCCCCTCGCCGCCGGCAGCGCAGCCGGCAAGAGCAAGCACAGCCAAAATTATAAAAACAAAGATAAGCTTTTTCATCCAATCACCCTGTTCGGGGCAAGTCAAACCAAAGCCGGTCATAACCGCCGGATGGGCCCCTTTGTGTTATCTTTATTATTAAACGTTTAACCGATTACTATTTTACGCTAAAAATTTTAAAAACACAATATCAACCGGCCAATCTATCCAAATCTTTCTGCATCTTTTCCTCCATATCCCGGAATAAAACCAATGCATGAGCCTTTAAAGAAAAATGCCCATAAGACACCATATATACCGATTGTGTTAAGCGGTTCAGTATGTTATAATAATTGTTGCTGTTGCAGCATTGATGCCGCAGCTTTACTGTGGTGGCAAATCCCCGCCAGATTTCAGCGGATCATTGCGACATGAATAATAAGTAATTATGAAAGGAAGTGCGATATGGGTTCCAAGTACAAGCACGTTTTTTCACCTATCAGAATCAGAGGTGTCACTTTCAAAAACCGTCTTGAAATGGCTCCTCCGTCACCAAACCTTGCCAGCAAGGATGGAATGGTAACACCGGAATTTGTGGATATGTTCAGGTCAATAGCCAGCGGAGGCGTGGCGGTTATTCATATAGGCAACTCAATGATTGCCTATGACGAAGCGCGTGATGAGGCCCGTCAGCTGGACATTGGCACGGATGACTGCATACTTCCCCTCACCCGTTTTGTGGAGGCTCTGGAGAACTTCGGCGCCCTGGCCTCTCTGGAAATCAACCACAGCGGTAAGGATTCCATGTATGAGATGACCGGAAAGCCTGCCTACAGTGCTTCTCCTCTCATTTCCGCCCGCGAGGCCCAGAGAGCGGCAAAGCTGGGCGTTGAGCCTATCCCTTGCCTTGAGATGGATCATGCCAAAATAAAGGAAACTATTGAAAAATACGCTATGGCTGCCTATCGATGCAAGAGAGCAGGCATGAAAATGTGTTTGATTCACGGAGGACACGGGAATCTCATATCCCAGTTTTCCAGTCCGCTGTATAATAAACGTACCGATGAATACGGGGGCAGCCTGGAGAACAGGGCCCGGTTTACCATAGAGGTCCTGGACAGGGTCCGTGAGCTGTGCGGCGAGGATTTTGTCATTGAGATGCGCATATCGGCCGATGAAATTCATCCCGACGGCATGCACTTTGATGAAACGTTAAAATACATTGAGCTGATAAAGGATAAAATAGACATACTCCATGTCTCCGCGGGTCTGCACGGGGAATTTGAATATATGCGCTACTGGTTCCAGAACTACATGATGGACAGGATGTTTAATGTCCACTATGCAGAGAAGATTAAAAAAGCTTTCCCCGACCTGCTGGTATGTACCGTAGGCTCCATAATGAATATTGACATGGCTGAGGAGATCATTGCCTCGGGCAAAGCAGACTTTGTGGCCATGTGCCGTCCTCTTTTGGCCGACCCCCAGATGCCAAAAAAATATGCCACAGGTCACGGGGAGGACTATCGCCCCTGTCTGCGCTGCCAGTATTGCGCCACCCGCCTGATGGTACCCGCAGTCATCAACTGCGCTGTCAACCCATATCTGGGCGAAGAGGATATGTTCCCGCTGGGCAAGGTGCCTAAGGCAGACACAAAGAAAAAGGTTGCCGTCGTGGGCGGCGGACCTGCTGGAATCCAGGCCCTTCTTACGCTGGTAGAAAGGGGACACGATGTTACGCTCTATGAGAAGAGTGGACGCCTTGGCGGCATGCTGAACTATGCGATCCTGGCTGATTTTAAGCAGGATTTGAGAGACTATCTCGACTGGCTTGTCAGACAGGCAAATAAATCAGGCGCCCGTATACTTCTCAGCACCGAGGCTACAAAGGAAATTCTCGACGCAGAGCAGTATGACGCCATCATAATTGCCGTTGGCGGAAAGCCAATCATTCCGGATTTGCCCGGCATAGCAAAGCCCCATGTGCATTGGGCCCCCCATGCCGATGCGGGCGAAGTGGAGATTGGGAACAAAATAGTGATAGTGGGCGCAGGCGCTGTGGGCATCGAAGCCGCTATTAATCTCAAAAAGAAAGGCAAGGATGTAACCGTCATTGAAATGCAGCCGGATCTCAGTAGCCTGATGGCTTCCTCCGGCGGCGCCACAATGGAGTTTATGGAGATGATAGACGAGCTTAAAATTCCTCTCAAGCTAAACTGCAAACTTGAGGAGGTTTGCGACAACAGCGTCATATGCCGTGACACTAAGACCGATGAAAAAACCGAGCTTGACGCAGACACGGTTCTTTTAGCTATCGGCGTGACCCC
This sequence comes from Clostridiales bacterium, assembly GCA_012520295.1. Lineage (GTDB taxonomy): Bacteria > Bacillota > Clostridia > Oscillospirales > Oscillospiraceae > JAAYOP01. Next base: position 21,417 of record JAAYOP010000088.1, read on the forward strand.
ATGTCATGAAACGGCCGACCGGCTGCGCCACAGCGCTCCCGAGACCGAGTGCTTTGTTGTGGGCGACGCGTCAGAGACCGGAAACATAGGACCCGCTGTTAAGTCCGCTTTCAGAGCTGCTGCATATATCTGATATAATGTCACTGAACAAATGCGTTTTATAAAACGCATTTGCAAAAAGAGCAAAGTGCTGTTTTTGACGGGCAAAACAAACCTGTTTTGCCCGTTTCAGATACATTGATTAACTGCCTGTGTACAGCAGCTTGAATGGAGAAAATATGAAAGCTTTGTACTTTGCCGAGCTCAGTTCCGAAATAGATACGGATCTTTTCAGCAATCTCCTGGGCTTTGTATCCCATGAGAAAAAAAGAAAAATCCTGCGGCTCAGATTTGATATTGACAAAAAGCTCAGCCTATACTCCGAGGTTCTGGTCAGATGTCTGGCCTGCAGGACTCTCAACATTGAAAACTCACATATTATGTTTATGCGAAGGGAAACAGGCAAGCCCTTCCTGAAGGGGTATCCGGAATTTCACTATAACATTTCCCATACAAAAAACGCGCTGGCAGTGGGAATTTCAAAGGAGCCCGTTGGAGTGGATATAGAAAGGATCAGGCAAGCAGACCTGCGAATTGCCCGGCGCTTTTTCAGCGAGGATGAAATACTCTGGATAGAGGGCACTGAAACGGAGCGCGACAGGAGGTTTTTCTCCGTCTGGACGAAAAAAGAAGCCTGGCTCAAGCGGCTTGGACAGGGCATCTCCCAAATCCGATCTGTCGATGTACTCTCAGACAAGCTCTCCGGGCTTCTGTTCACCACACAGGTAAAGGATTATATGCTTTCCGTCTGCTCAGCGGAAGTATTTGACGAGAGCTGCCTTATCATTCTCTCCGAAGCCGATATTATTGATATGCGGAACCGGCAAAGAAGCTGACAGAGCATTTAAGCATACACTTGCGCTGCTCCCTGGACAATTATGTTTTTGCCATTTGTGTTGATTTATGCTATATTCTGGTATGTAATCAAGTCGCATGGAACGTTCAACCTGACGCATTTGGGTACGTCCCGGATGGGAAGGCGACGAATGTATACCGCAAAGAAAAAACCGCGCCTTATGGCGCGGTTCTTTTGTCATAGAGGTGGTGAGATGGAAAATAGAATCTCAGTAGTAAGCATAATAGCACAGGATATGGAAAGGGCAGATGAGATTAACGCACTGTTGCATAATTACGGCGACTATATTGTCGGCAGAATGGGACTGCCATACAGAAAACGAGGCTCTTTTGTCATATGTGTGGTAATGGACGCGCCAAGGGATGTGGTTAGCTCCTTGTCCTGCAAGCTGGGCATGCTCCGCGGCGTTGCCGCCAAAACTACAGTCTCAAAACAGAAATGAGAAAGGAAGCCAACATGAAAAAAGCGTTTTTTATTGTTCTCCCATTTGTGACGCTCTTTTTCCTTGTAAGCGGCTGCGCCTCCGGAGCCAAAGAGAGCCCGCCGGCTAATATCCGCATAGGCGGCTTAACGGGCCCCACCACCATGGGTATGGTCCGGCTCATGGAGACCGCCGAAAACGGCGCTGCAGCAAACAGCTATACCTTTACCATAGCCGGTTCCGCCGACGAGCTGACGCCAAAAATCATACAAGGTGAGCTGGATATAGCCGCCGTTCCCATAAACCTGGCTGCTGTTTTATACAATAATACCGGCGGAGCCGTCAGCATGCTCGCCGTAAACACCCTGGGTGTACTCTACATAACGGAAACAGGAGAAAAAATAAATACTCTGAGGGATTTGAAGGGCAAGACAATATATGCCACAGGCAAGGGCACGGTACCTGAATATGTACTCAGATATCTGCTGGCTGAAAACGGGATTGACCCGGACAGGGACATAGATATTGAGTGGAAAACAGAGCCTGCCGAGATTATCGCCCACTTGTCCGGGCAGGAAAATGCCATCGCCATGATGCCCCAGCCCTATGTAACAATTGCCCAAACTCAAATAGATACGTTGAGAACCGTTATTGATCTCACCGAGGAATGGAATAAACTTGATAACGGAAGCTCCCTTATCACAGGTGTTCTTATTGTCCACAATGAGTTTGCGGAACAATACCCGGAGCAGCTGGATGCTTTTCTTAAGGAGTATAAACAATCAACACAATTTGTAAACTCAAATACAGAGCAGGCGGCACAGCTTATTGAGGAATTTGGAATCTTCAATGCCACAGTTGCTGAAAAGGCCATACCATATTGCAATATAACCTATCTGGACGGAAAGGAAATGAAGAAGGCCGCAGAGGGATATCTGGGGATTCTCTTTGAGCATAACCCGAAATCTGTGGGAGGTTCTCTGCCCGGGGAGGGTTTTTACTATGGAGGTTAGGGCAGGGCTCAAAAAAGCGGCCTCCGTCATATTGGCCCTGGCCATATGGCAGATAGCCGCCATGCTGCTGGGAAACAGTCTGCTTCTTGTAACTCCCCTCACGGTTATAAAAAGGCTCTTTTTTCTGGTCTCAGAGCCTGGCTTTTTAAGCTCCGTCAGCTTTTCTTTTTTGAGAATTGCTTCGGGCTTCCTGCTGGCTCTGGCCGCAGGCAGTCTGCTGGCCATAATCGCCGGCAGATACAGCTTTGCCGAAATGATTTTGTGGCCCTTTATAGCCACTATAAAATCCGTTCCGGTGGCTTCGTTTATCATACTGTGCCTTATCTGGCTCAGCTCTAAAAACCTTTCGGTTTTCATTTCTTTTTTAATCGTGCTCCCTATTATATATCAGAATACCCTGCAGGGCATAAAAAGCACCGACAAAAAGCTTTTGGAGATGGCCGCGGTGTTTCGAATCGGCCTTTTCAGAAGGCTTAAGTACATACATATCCCAAATATAAAACCCTATCTCATCTCGGCCTGCAGCGTATCCATAGGGATGTCCTGGAAGGCCGGAATAGCGGCCGAGGTAATCGGAATACCTGACGGCTCTATAGGCAAGCGGCTGTACGAAGCCAAAATATATCTGAACTCGGGAGACCTTTTTGCATGGACCACGGTGATAGTTGCAATAAGTATCGCCTTTGAAAAGCTGTTTTTGTTTCTATTGAAAAAAGCTTATGTACTCCTTGAAAAATCTTTATGACAGATGGGATGGTAAATGGATATTACGGTCAAAGGATTATCAAAAAGCTTTGGCAGCAAGAGGGTTTTTAATGATTTCAATGCGGTATTCCCCAGCCGTGAGCTCACCTGCATAATGGGTCCCTCGGGCGCCGGGAAAACCACCCTGATGAATATTATGATGGGACTGGTCAAGTCCGATGGGGGCACGGTGGTCGGGGTCCCCAAACGCATGAGCGCCGTTTTCCAGGAAGACAGGCTCTGTGAAGACTTTGGTTCCATAGCCAATATCCATATGGTCCTGGGCAGGAGGGCAGACAGACAGACCATTAAAAAGCATCTTGAGAGCATAGGACTGGGAGAAGAGGCCGGCAGAGTTGGCAATTTCAGCGGCGGAATGAAAAGAAGAGTCGCCATCGTCCGGGCTCTCATGGCACCCAGCGATATACTGTTTCTTGATGAGCCCTTTAGAGGTCTTGACGAGGAAACCAAAACCCTTGCCATCAATTATTTCAGGAGAAACCTACGCAAAAGAACGGCAATCATGGTAACCCACAGCATCCGGGAAGTCAGGGAGCTTGGCGGAAACCTTGTTATTATAGACAGAAAGTAAAAGGGGGCTGCTGCAAAACATGTGTTATGCGGCAGCTTCTATCTTTTGAGCCTGACGGCCACGAGCAGAGAAATCAGAAAAGCAAACTGGCCCATTGCAAAATAAGTAAACAGGGATAAAAACCAGGGAGATAAAAGAAAGCAGGAGGCGGTTATCAAAACGAATATAATTGAAATAATAATACTCCTTTTTCTGTTTTGCCTTCTTTTTTCATCGGTCATAGGCTTTTTTGGCGTACCTATGGGAGACAGGATAAAAACGGCAATTAAATTGACAACGGATATAATGAGCAGATACAGCGGCTTTATATACGGAGACAGGTATATGGCGCCCAGAAGTAAAACCATAAATGAAACTGAGAAGGTTATAAGGCAGTACAGGTGCCTCGTTGCGTGATATCCGCCCGCAGTCGACCTCAAGGGTATGAAAGCCACCAGATACAGTACGCCCGCCAGGGGCCTTGAAAATACTGCCGACAGGATCAGGACTGCCGCCACACTTATCACCGTGGATATTATCAGCTCCAACCCATATGCGTAAACCGCCGTGTCCTCCGGCTTTATGATGCCCTGCTTCGCCATTGCTTCCGATAGTTGACGTGATTTTTTACTTATCAGTGTCATCACCCCATTTTCCTGTGAGCTTACCATTTATCCCTGTGGTTTGCAATGAATTTGGCACAAACGGCAGATTTCGCGGCATAATTTGCGCCACTCTACGCCACTGACTTTTTAAGGGTGTTCAAATGTATGGAGACTCTGAATATCCCATCCGATTTATCAATCATCATTTCACCTTTATATTTGTCCACGCATCTTTTCACGTTTTTCAATCCGTAGCCCTGTACCTTTTTTTTCGCTCTTTTGGCCGCCGAGGCCTCCTGGCTGAATGAATTTTCAATCTCATAAAAAAGGAGTTTTTCCTTCTGTATTATACATATTGATATGTGCCTGAGCTCTTTTGGCAGCAGCTCACAGGCCTCCAGGGCATTGTCAAATGTGTTTCCTATAATAATACTCAGGTCGGGAGAGGATATGTTTATCTCCTCCGTCACCCGGACATCCAGGTCAATGGGTATGCTCTGCCTGCGCGCCTTCTGAACACGCTGGTTCAGCACCGCGCTGACTACCGTATTTCCCACATCCACAACATGACCAAGGTTTGAGAAAACCTCGGTTGCCTGCTCCACACATTCCCTGGCATGCTCTATTTCATTGACATCAATAAGGGACTTCATGGTATTGAGATATTTGGCTATATCATGCCACAGCGCCCTTGTCTCCTCCTGGTCTTCCTTTAACTGCTGGAAATACTCCAGCTCGGACTTAAACTGCTGCTCGGCAAGCTCATTTTGTTTTTTAATCTCATAGGCGCTTTTTATTCTCTCAATGTAAAGAAAGATAATCACATTTATATACAGGACACCTGCTGCAGCAATTGCAAAGTCCATTGTAATAAAAGAGTCATTGCGATATACTGCCAAGTACATTATATGGCATATGAATACGCTGAACACCTGACATAATAGCAGGGGTATAGCAGCGAAAAGAGATTCATTGGTTTTCCGCCAGTTGGACAGCCTAATAACAAAATAATAGAAGAAAAGCTGAGTTATTTTTGCAATAGATATAAAAACTATTCTCATATTTCCATATTCAAACAATGAATCAAGAGGAAAGCCAAACAAGGCAATAATAAACATATATATATTATCAACCAATATGTTTATCATACATATAAGGAGGGCACAATAAAGAGAAGTCAAAAGCTTAGCGGAAAACAGTAATTTTGTCATTATTACCATACAAATAAAAGTGTATGCCAGCCTGATAAAGGGATTAACCGGCAAAACACTGAGTATACCCAAAACAACACCAAATGCTCCATATATGGCCAGCACTGTTATAATGCCCCTCTGGTATTTGTTGAACAGGCCGGTCAAAAAAATATGTATGAAAAAAATCTCAACCACTACGGTAGCAATTTCAAATAGAATATACATAAGGTTATCTCCGCAAAAAGTTATGAAAAGCTTTCAAAAACTCGTCTCTTCTGTATCTGCTTATCTTCATGGTCAATCCGTTTTTCAAAACAATTTCACTCTGGCTTGCAGAGATAATCTGATCCAGATTGACTAGATAACTGCCGTGGGGCCTGGCAAAGCCCCCGCCCTCCAGGGATTCCTCAATAGTCTTCAGGGGTGACCTGATTTCATATGTGCTGTTCACCGTATGGATTTTTGTATTGTGGCCGCACACCTCACAATAGAGGATTTCATCTACGGGTATCATGAATGTTCTCCCGTCATATCTAACCTGCAGCCTTTTGGGCATGATTTTTTTCCATGCGGCTGATAAGACATCGGAAAACTCCTCATATTTGACAGGCTTCATCAGGTAGCGAAAGGCCACCTCATACCCCCGTATGGTATATTTGCTGCTCATTGTCGTAAAAACAATAAGCGGCGGACGGTCGCTAAATCTCTCCATTATGATTTTCGCGGCATCAAAGCCATTGAGCAGCTTCATCTGAATGTCCAGAAATATAAGGTCGTAAGTTTCCCCGTCAAGGGTATCCAGCAGCTCCTCGGCGGAGCCGAATGCTCTCTTCTCAATGGAGGAATCATATTTTTCTATATATTCCCATAGCGTGTCGATATCCTTTTTGTCATCATCACAAATTGCTATCCTCAATTTCATCCCCCTTTTTGAAAACAATAATACACTATTATGTAATATATTGCAACATCGTGCAAATTACGTCTCAAAATGTGCAAGTTATGACAAAACCCTTGATTTTGTGTTACTATTCCTTTATTTTCTAATCAGCGGTATTCAAAATAATGTAAGGAGGGATAATAGTGAAAAAGTTTCTGATACGTTTTGGGACTCTTCTCTCGACCCTTGCATTGTTCTTTGCGCTGGCCACCAGCGGCTTTGCCTGCATTTATACCACACATCAGCCGGAAGAGCCCGCCGACCTGGAGCGCTTCAAAAAATAACCTCAACATAAATAATTTACACCTGCCGGAAGCAGGTGTAAATTATGCAGGAATCTGTAACCGAACAAATTTAAAATATTTGCTGTAAGTATTTTTTCATTTGGTCTCCTATTTTAATTTAATGCCTGGTGTAGCCTGTGTGCAAGGTTTTTGTCGTAATCGGCAAAAAACCTTGCACACAGGCAGTCAATCAACATATCTGATATAGGCATAACAGTTTTGTTTTTCCCGTCCAAAAGAGCAAAGCGCTATTTTGGCAAATGTGGTTTGCAAAACCCATTTGTTCAGCGGGCATTATTTATACTGCTTTTTACCTCCATTTATAGTCCGGGTGCAAAGGGAATATCTCTTTTGAGATATGAAAACATCTCTGCACCCGGATTTGCTCTGTCCTGTGCATTATGCTATATTTATCTTATATTAATATCAGCATATTCCATCGGAGGATAAAACAAATGCCTGTTTTAAAACGATACTATTTTAATAATTCGGTTTTAGACTATCTCATTTTTCTCGCATGTGCCCTGATAGGTGTTTTATTGATCTGGCTTCTTAGCCGCTTCCTTCTGGGACGCTTTATAAAAAGAGCCGAAAAAACCGAAACAACTGCCGATAACATCATTTGCGAAATAATAAAAAAGCGGCTTGTCCCCATAGCATATTTAATTGTTTTATTTTTCAGCACAAAGCTTCTTGTTTTTACCCCTCGGGTCTACAATGCAATCAATACCGTGTTCCTGGCGTTAATAGTTATAATGGGAGCTTTGTTTGTCTCCTCGTTGCTGGTTTTCCTTTTCAGCAAGTATTGGAAAAATAAAAACGCCGGAGAAAGCAACGAAATGGCGTTGAGACTCCTGACGTTTGTCATCAAATTGGCAGTATGGATTGTGGCTCTGTTTCTATTTCTGGATAATCTGGGCATCAAAATAAACTCTCTGATAGCCGGTCTGGGTATTGGAGGAATTGCAATAGCCTTTGCCGCCCAGGCTATTCTGGCGGATATATTCTGCTTCTTCTCAATATTTTTTGACAGGCCTTTTGAAATCGGTGATTATATAGTGTTCGGTGAGTTTTCGGGCACAGTGGAGCATATCGGTGTTAAAACAACTCGTTTACGTACCCTGAGCGGCGAGCAGCTGATTTGCTCCAATACTGACCTGACAAGTTCCCGCATAAGAAACTATAAGACCATGCGGCAAAGACGGATAGTGTTCACCCTTCAGGTTACCCATGATACCGACCATGACAGGCTCAGGGAAATCCCCGGCATGGTAAAGGAAATAATAGAAGGAACGCCGGACACCTCATTCAGCAGAGCACATTTTGCCGAATTCGGTGAATACAGCCTTGATTATACAATTGTATACTATGTTCTCAGCGGCGACTATGCAAAATATATGGACGTTCACCAGGATATTTTATTTAAAATCAAAGATGCTTTCGATAAATCGGGTATCAGATTTGCTTATCCTACCCGTACACTACACATGGGCAATCCAAAGTCCTGAAGGAGCGCGGCTGCTATTTATCCTCCAGCTGCTCCTCCACCTCTGCCATCCTGCCCTCCGCCAGTTCCTTTGATATAAAGACCTTTCCGCATTTTGGGCAGGTGGGCACTTCATGTGAAAACTTATGTCCCATATATTCAAACAGAGTCTTTTTCTTTTTCAGCTCTTCGTTACATTTTCCGCATTTCCAGGTTTTTTCTTCGTTCATTTTGGCCATCCGTTTCTCCGCGTATATACGGTAAAATAACTTTTATTCCTCAATAAAATGCATACGGTGATAATATGCTTCCAGGATTTCAAATACCTCGGGAGCTTTCTTTTTGTATTTCACCCAATATGTGAGTACAGGTTTTACCATGCTGGCTGTATAAACATCCTCAGTTTCATTGTAGAACCTGTCTTCGTTTTTTTCGGCCATCCATATGGTTTCTTTTAAATCCGACTCGGATATGAGCCTTTCATCCATTTCCTTTTGCACATCCCGGGGAATTTCAAGCTTCAGGCTGTCCCATTCATGAGCTTCAGGCACAAAATCAACTCCCGTCAGTTCTTTTAGCAGGGTCTTTTTTATATTAAGGCTGTTTTTCCTCTTTTCCTCAAGGCTTGGTATGTCCAAACCTGTCTCCAATCCAAATACCAGGTCCAGTATATGCCTGCACTCCTTTTCACGGGAAGCAAAAACCTCACGGCAGTTTGCGCAGTATACTATGTAGGGCTTATCGCCGGCCCTGCTCCGGTTTTCGGTTATCTGGTCATACAGCTTTGGATTTGCTATTCTCATATGGCCGCCATAGCCGCAGCACCTGTTTTTCTCCTTGAGCTCTTCCAGCTGGATGCCCCCTCTTTGCGCCAGGGTTCTTACGCCCTCCATCATGTTTTCATCTCCCCTTGCCGCACAGGGGTCAAATACCGAGGCACTGGAAAAAGCCTCCGCCGGTACAATACTCTCGTCCTTCGCCAAAAGCTCATAGAGGGATATTCTTTTTATCTCTGGCATAAAAATGCTGAAAATACTTTCGCATGTGGCACAGGCAAAGACAAAGACAGGCTCACCCATTTCGGACCATTCACGCTTTATTCTTTCCACATTCCCGTTCATGCGTTTCTCGTCTCCAGCCCAATAAGCCGGTGCTCCGCAGCAACTGGTATATATACCCGCATTATACTTTTCCCTCAGGTAGTTATATGCGCCATACACATGCTCCGGGTTTGATGCGCCCAACTGGCATCCCGGGAAGAAGACGTATTCGCTATTGTCCGGAACAATCCTGAACTCTCCCTCTCCTGTGGAAAAGTCCATCTCTCTGAGCCAAAAATCGTGCAGAGCGGCCGGATGTGTGCCCGCGTTCATACGCGCCGTCCTGGAAAAGCGCAGCAGCTCTCCCAGGTCAACACTCTCAGGACAAATTGATTTGCAGTACCCGCAAATGTTGCAGGAATAGGTCTCTCTTGTCATAGTGCGGCTTGACAATGACCCCGATTGAGAATCTGTAAATACCTCAATGGCCATCCTGTGGGGCTTCTTCCGAAAAAGCGCCAGCATTTCACAAGAGCGCATACATTTTTCGCAGTCACACTTCAGGCAGCGCTGAGCCTCCTGCTTTGCCTCCTGCTCGGAGTATCCGTCTGCGCCGGTAGCCTTAACGAGAGGTACAGACCGGGCATCCTCATGGTCCAGATATCTGCCGCAATATGATTTGTCATACCCGCCTGGGCTTTTGATCACATTTCCGGTCTGCAAAAAGGTTTCTATTGTCTTGGACAGCTCATTGCCCTGTGCAATGGCCTCCATTGGCGACGCGCCACAAAGACCGCCTCCCATAAATACCTTCGGATTTGAAGTTATCAGCATTTCAGAATCCCAGCTGTCTGAGAGCCCAAAGGAGGAACCATCCTGCCCGGTAGCAATATATATGGCGTCAAATCCATCAAGCTCATCAAGGGATTTTATTTCTTTTCCGAATTTAAATTCCACACTGACAGCGGAAAACTGGAGCTTGATATCCTCGTCAAACTTTTCAAATTCGCTGTGCTCCCGCAGGCAGCCGCCCCAACCCTCCCGGGCTTCAAATACGGTCACCTGATACTTTTTCTCAGCCAAGCCCAGGGCGCAGGATAGCCCGGCCAGGCCGGCCCCCACAACTGCAACCGTCTGGGTTTTGGGGGGTATGAAGTATGCCTCGGGCTTACGGCTCTTTGCATATCTTACTACAGCAGCCTCTATGTCCCGTATCGCTATGGGCTCATCGCCCGTCAGTGTTCTCTGGCAGCGCTCCCTGCAGGGCTGGTCACACAGGGTACTGACTATGACGGGAAATACCACCGATTTTTTAAGTTCCTTATAAGCCGCTGCCCATCTGCCCTTTCCTGCCTTCTCCAGAAAAGAACGCATATCCAGATGAAAGGGACACGCAAATGAACAGGAAGCGGGCTCCCCGTTTATACATCTTGATGTAAATCTTGTTGCTTCCTCCATTTTCATTGATCATCATTCCTTTCCGGGTGCAGGCACTGCTTGCTCCCTGCCGCGTCTCCGCGCTTTTTAATATAGTTTTCCTGCAGGTATATTATATCATAACAATAGTCGTTTTGTCATTGTAAATAGTGGCTTTTGCCGCCGCTTATTCAATATATTCATCCATAACATGCAGCGGAGGGCACAGATAAAAATAAAAAGTATCATGGCGCCCTGCGCAACAAAGCGCAGGGCGCCATATAATCTTTTAACCTGCCATTAAAGCGGATTTGCCTTTATATACTCCAGTTCATCTTCAAAATCGGAACCGAGATAATACTTCGGAGGAGTGAGGTCCTCGCCTTTCTGCTTGGCCTCCCATGCCGCCTTAACCTTATCCGGCGTTGCAGGCAGTGAGTAAATACGCACTCCACAGGCATTGTTTATGGCGTTTATTACGGCCATATGCCCGGAGGACTGATAGCACTCGGAGCAGCCGCAGGAACCGTGAGGTCCTGATTCTCTCGGGTTCTCAACGAAGATTAGGTTTATATCGTCAGGTATCATATCAATGGTCGGTATACCGCAGCCCGCCATGTTTCCATGCTTGTCTTCCGCGTTATAGTCCTCGCTGAGTGCAAAGCCTATGCTGTGTGAAAGTCCGCCATAGGCCTGGCCTTCAACAGAGAGCCTGTTTCCTATAATACCCACATCGGAAACACAGGTATATCTCAGCACTTTGGTCTTACCGGTGTTTACATCCACCTCGACCAGCGCCACGTTCACGCAGTACATATAGGTCGGGTTTTTCTCGCCGCGTCCCGTATTGGGGTCCAGTCCGGGAGGCAGACCAATGTCAAATTGGTCATAGTGACCTATATACTTTGTGGGTATGCCTTCGGCAACCATCTCGTCATAGGTGCGGTAGGTGCCGTCCGGCTTGCGCATGGCATCCATGAGCTTGTTGGCCGCGTCAATGGTAGCATTTCCTGCCATGTAGTGGCTCCGGCTGGCTGCCGCAAGTCCGGTGTCAGGGCAGGTCTTGCTGTCATTCATGACGAGCTTTATCTGCTCGGGCTTTACGCCAAGAGGCTCAAGGGCCTTTACCGCATGGGTCAGAGCACCGATATCTCCTCCCTGCCCCACATCTTCCCAGGTATTATAGTGGGTGAAAGTTCCATCGGGATTTAGTTCCAGAGCTACCTCAGCCTGGTCAAACTTACCTATGGTAATAAGGAAGCCGCCCATGCTGATGCCCACGCCCACATGTCTTCCTTCCTTCTTCGCGGCCTCGGCTTCAGCCTTATACTGGTCGTAATAGGGCTTTGCCTTTTCCAGCAGATCCGGATATACATAATCGTGGTACGGAGCGCTGTTGATGGTCAAATCTCCGGGTCTGGCCGCGTTCTTATAGCGGAACGCCCAGGGATCCATGCCCACCTTTTCGGCCGCCATGTCAATGAGAGCTTCAGTGGCCGTATAGACCTGAGGTGCCCCGAATCCCCGGTACGCGGCACAGAACGCATGGTTTGTGGAGCCACCCCGGGCAAGACCCTTGAAGTTGGGAATATTATAGCCGTGGAAGCCGACAGACACAAGATTGTGGAAGATTTTGCTTCCCATGCTGCCATATGCTCCATGGTCAAGACCGATATCATACTCGGCGGCAATGATTTTACCGTCCTTATCACAGGCAACCCGTCCGTTTGTATAGGATGCCGATCTCTTACCGGTCATATGGTTGAACTCTTCATAGCTCAGTGTCATGGTGCAGGGCATATTCAGATTCTGTACGGCGGTGGCGACAAGAGCATAGGTGTTGGCGCTCACGGAATAGCCAAAGGACCCGCCCACAGGGTTCATTATTATTCTGAGATTATCCATGGGAATGCCGCAGGCCATTGATACGGCCTCCCTGGCCTCTGTTATCGCCTGAGCCTTGCACTGCAGGGTGAGCATACCATCAGCACCGATATAACCCTGAACCACATCGGGCTCTATAGGCAGATGGGGTTCATGCTGGGAATGGAAGCTGCCCTCTACCACATGCTCCGCGTTTTCAAAAACCTCGGCTGTGTCCTCTCCCTTATAAACCGGCTGCTCAAGATAGAAGTTTGGCAGCGTCTCATGTATCTGAATGGCATTTGGCATGACCGCTTCGGGGAATGACATATATGAAGGCAAAATCTCAAGCTTTTGCTTTACCTTTTTAGCCGCCGCTTTTGCATTCTCCTCCGAATCGGCCGCAACAAGAGCCACACAGTCTCCCCGCTTGTAGATCTTTTTACCGCAGATAACAGGGAATTCGGTAATGCCTTTTCCCTTTACACGCGGTACAACTGGCGGACCTTCAAGGTTATTTGTGCCTTTTACGTCCTTTGCCGTCATAACCTTGTATACGCCGGGCATTGCTTCAGCTTCAGACGTATCGATTTCGATAATATTGGCATGAGGAACTTCGGATATGACAACCGCCAGGTAAGCGGTTCCCTCGGGCATTTTCAGCTTAATGTCATCACCATAGTCGCAAAGACCGGTTACCTTTGCCAGGGCTGAGGGTCTGGGATATCTGGAACCATAGATATCCTCATCGTCGGCATGTCTATATGTTATATCCTCCATGGTTGCCTCGCCGCGCATAACCTTGGCCGCTTCCATAACAGCGTCAACAATTGGCTTGTAGCCTGTGCAGCGGCACACATTCCTGTGCTTCTTGAACCACTCGCGAACTTCTTCGCGGGTCGGAGACGGGTTTTCTTTCAGAAGTCCGTATGCAGAGACTATGAAGCCGGGGGAACAGAAACCGCACTGTACGCCGCCATAGGTAATCCATGCCTGCTGCAGCGGATGAAGATTCTGGGGTGTTCCGATACCCTCAATCGTGATAATCTCACTGTTCTCAGGTACGTTTTTCATTTTAACCGTGCATGAGCGGACTACCTTTCCGTTAAGCAGTACGGAACAGGCACCGCATACGCCGATACCGCACCCAACCTTTGTACCTGTAAGTCCCATCCGGCGGATAACCGTTGCCAGATTATCCTTGTCCAGATCGCAAATAACGGGTCTCTCAACACCGTTAATCGACAAGGCCAGTCTTGTGATTTTCATGTTCTCATCCTTTCATACTATCATAAGAAGCTAATATACTGCGGGGTATATTTAATAACTTACAATTATTCGGCTAACAATTATTATAATATAGCAAAACATCTTATGCAAGAACGGTATTTAATTTTCATTGAAATTATTCCTCTATAAGAGCTACCTTAAGGGTAATAACCTGTAAATTCTGTGTACTCACAGCAGCCCCTTAAGCTGGAAAATGCCAATGGGTTTTTTCCTGGGCATAAAAAACCTATACTCGGGATGAGTTATTTCAGTCAGCCTTCGCTCCAAAAACTCGTTTATTTCACTGTCCGTAGCCTCTTTGGATAATGACCTGACAAAGCTTGCGGCTTCTTCCATTGACTTGAAGGGTTGCCCGAATTCAAACTCCCTGTGCGTAATTTTATACTCAATATTATTCTCAATAAGATATTTTTCAGTATCTTCTGCGGTATTCTTCTTCATTTTGCGGTATTTTCCGGGAAATAATTCACTTTCAGCCTCTTTTCCCACAACAGCGATTAACTTTTTACATAAAGGCAGAAATTTTTCCAGCTCCCTGCTGCCGAAAAAACTCATATAGATAACATCCCAGCTCCCGCTAAGATTGTAAACGTCCTCCAGTCGGGCATGGATATTTTCTATGCCGCGCACTTCTACGCTCTGCTTAAGCTTCCCAATTACCGCCTCATTTATGTCTACACAGTCTATTCGCTCCATCATGCTGTACAGCTCCAGGTCCACAAGGCCCAGCCCGCAGCCTATATCGCACATGGTTTTATATCCTGAAAGCATAGGAGCTATCGTATCCGCTACATTCTTAAAAAATCCCGTATATTCATTAGCGCTGATATACCATCTTATGGTGTCTTCGTTCCATTTTAAAAGCATATGCCGGCCTCGTTTCTTTTTAGTGATACTTTTTGCCCGGATCTGAATATCCTTGTGCTATCCGCTCCGGATACAATCCAGTGCGCAAGCCGGCTGTCGGTTATTACAAAGCCCGACAGATTACATATGGAAGTTTCCAGCAGACAGGGTGCCAGCGGAGTTGCCGGACCCGCCAGAATTGTTTTCCGAGCTCCTTTTGACAGCTCAAGCAGTCTGGGCAGACTCTTGTTCATAAGGCTTTTTGACGATATGAATACATAATCGCATTCAGGGATAATATACTCGCAGGAAGTATACGGATACTGACCCGGCAATGAGGGCTCCCATTCAATCACAAAAAGCTCGTCCGCGTCTTTTATATAGTCAGCCATATTTGGAAAATAACCCACCGACGCAACCTTTTTGCCGCTGACCTCCTCCTGTAGTGCTATAAAGGGGTCATTAAGCTTTTCTTTTGAATATAAATCGGAGAGCACAACACCGTTATTTTGAGCAATTTCCGGACTGTTGTAATATGAGTTTATCGCAGCCAGACCGATGGATGCTTCAGGAAAATTCCATGACTTAACAAGCCCGGCCACACTGCGAAGAGGCGCACCGATCAGGCTCCCTTTCATAGTCAATGGGCGCGTATCCCACTCAAAAACATCGCTAAGACCTGCTCCCATTTTGTTCACAACGATTGCCATTGTTCTGCCGACTGCTATCAAATCGGCGGTAAGATCTTCAGGTATGCCTGATATCAGCTTATCGTAAACACTCCACATACAGTACATTCCCATCAAATATGCCTGATTTGGCCAAGTCCGTCTAAGGTATTGACATCAGGCCAAAAATTAATATATAATTGTCTTGTCTAAATATGTTTTTCAAGCATAAATCAAACTATGTAGTTTGGCATGTGTCTAATTCTAGATGATAAGCGTATAAAATTCAAGCGTTTTAAATAATGTCCGATTTTTCTGGGCATTCATAAATGCTCCGAGCCTCTTTGCCTGTGACTGTTGTTATGGCATCCTGGCCCGGGCGGCATGCTCCCGGCATGCCGAGCCCGCGAGGTTTTATTGGAAACGGTAAAGCCCTCCTCATTGAAAAGGAGCAATAACGCAGCACAAGCTGTCCTTTTGTGTCTGCTACCTATTGCTTCCGGTTTCGGAAGCATTTTTTGTTATATACACATAACCATTGGATAATGAGGATAAAAATATGGCAAACCACCAACCTACTTATAAAAACCGGCTCATAATACTCAGTCTCGGAATAGTTCTGATCGTCACCATAATTGTCTCTTTTCTTCTTGGGCGATACCCCATAGCTCCCTCAGAGCTTATTGGAATGATACTCTCAAAGGTATTTCATATCGAACCATACTGGACGGAGACAATGGAAGCTGTTCTTTTCAATATCAGGCTGCCCAGGATTATGCTGGCCTGTCTGGTAGGATGTTCCCTGTCCACGGCAGGCGCCTCCTATCAAGGCATTTTTCAAAATCCCATGGCATCACCCGACATACTGGGTGCCTCTGCCGGGGCTGCTTTCGGTGCCGCCCTCGCCATTCTCAGGAGCGGTTCGAGCACAATGATAACCATGAGCGCATTTATTTTCAGTCTTCTGACGGTTGCAATAGTATACATAATCAGCAAAAAGGCAAAGGGCTCCAAACTGCTGGGACTTGTTTTATCCGGCATTATGGTCAGCTCGCTGTTCTCGGCGGGCACCTCCTATATCAAGCTGGTGGCAGACCCCACAGACCAGCTGCCCGCCATCACCTACTGGATGATGGGCAGCCTTTCCGGAGCCAAGCTCAGGGAAGTGGGCTTCGCAGTGATACCCATGGCTCTGGGCCTGATCCCCCTCTTCCTGCTGCGCTGGAGAATAAACATCCTGACTCTTGGTGACGATGAGGCGCGTACTATGGGAATAAACGCCAAGAGACTCCGCTTTATAGTCATAATCTGCGCAACCCTTGTCACGGCAACCAGTGTTTCCGTCAGCGGTATGATTGGTTGGGTCGGGCTGGTTATTCCCCATCTGGCCAGGAGACTGGTGGGCAGCAACTATCGTCATCTGATGCCGGCCACAATGCTTTTTGGAGCGATTTTTATGCTTATTGTGGACAATATCTCAAGAAATCTTTTATCAACGGAGATCCCCCTTGGTATTCTCACAGCCTTTGTCGGTGCTCCGTTCTTCTTATATCTCATCACAAAGAAGGGAGAAGTCCATTGAGTATCGTTGTGAAGAACCTGAATTTCAGCTACGGAAATCGAAAAATCATCGAGGATGTGAGCTTCACTGCCGAAGAAGGAGAGCTTCTTGTTATTCTCGGCCCCAACGGGGTGGGCAAATCCACATTGTTTCAGTGTATCCTGGGGCTTCTTCCCGGCTATACGGGCACAATTACTGTAAACGGAGACAACGCAAGAAACATTGGCATACGGGAGCTTGCAAGGCGCATGGCCTATATCCCTCAAATCCATTCTCCCGTATTCAACTATACCGTATTTGATATTGTTTTAATGGGTACTGCCTCGCAAATATCCGAGATTGGTATCCCGGGCAAAGAGCATATCCGGTTGGCCGAAGAAGCCATAGAAAGACTGGAAATCGGGCATTTAAGAGATCGAGCATATACCCAAATCAGCGGCGGAGAGCGGCAGCTTGTTATGATAGCCAGAGCACTGGCTCAAAAGGCAAAAATTCTGGTTATGGACGAGCCCACCTCAAACCTGGACTACGGAAACCAGATACGAATACTCTCCCATATAAAAAGCCTAGTAAAACAGGGGTATACTATAATTCAATCTTCCCATAACCCGGATCAAGCCTTCTTATTTTCTGACAAGGTGCTTGCCTTGCTGGAAGGCCGTGTTTTAGCATATGGCAGTCCAAAAGATGTTATTTCCGGCGATGTTATCAAGCAGTTATATAGTATTGATGTTGAAGTAGAAAACCTTCACAATGGTAAGGTTAGAATATTTCTTCCAAGTGCCCTTGTTAATCACTGATATTGATAGGAGATGATGATAATGAAGAAAAAACTCATGGCTTTGATCCTAATTCCCGTGGTTTTATTGGCATTTTCATCCTGCAAAAGAGGCACAGTCACCGATGGAACACCTTCACCGGCAACAGATGGCGAAACCATGATATTTACCGATTCCGCCGGGCGCCAGGTAGAGATTTCAAAAAACATTACCCGCATAGTCGCCTCCGGGTATCCCGCGCAGTTGGTTTTGTTTTCCCTGGCTCCGGACAAGCTGGTGGGGCTGGCAGAAGCCTGGTCTGATTCGGCCCTTGAAATCATAGATCCCAAATATCATGATTTACCCGTACTGGGCTCCTTTTATGGCAGCGGGGACCTGAACCTTGAAGAAATAGCTGTTAGAGCTCCTCAGGTAATCATTGATGTGGGAGAACCCAAGTCTAGTATAGTCGAGGATATGGATTCAATAACCGAACAAGTGGGCATTCCTGCCGTTCATATCGAAGCCAGCCTGGATTCCATGCCGGAGGCCTACAGGATGTTGGGAAAACTTCTGGATATGGAGGAGGAAGCAGAAGAGCTGGCCCTATACTGCGAAAATGTACTGACTGAAACCCGGGGACTGGCGGAGCAGTTGGGACGGGACGGGATGAAGTCCTTATTATACTGCATGGGCAGCGACGGGCTTAACGTCATTGCCCAGGGCACCTTTCACGCCCAGGTAATCGACAGGCTTTCCAATAATCTGGCCGTCATCGAAAACGCGTCCTCCAAAGGTACCGGAAACCCGGTGGATATGGAACAGCTTTTAAACTGGGATCCGGAAGTAATTATTTTTGCGCCGGACAGCATATATGATACCGTGCGTGAAGATGAAACATGGCGTCAATTGCAGGCCATATCCGCCGGCAACTACTATGAAATACCCATCGGCCCGTATAACTGGATGAGCTTCCCTCCCTCGGTAAACAGGTATCTGGGAATGATTTGGCTTACAGGAGTTCTCTATCCCGAGACCGCCACATTTGATGTTTACGAAGAGGCCTCAAAGTTTTTTGAACTTTTCTATCACACTAACCTCACAGAAGAGCAGTTTAAAGAGCTGACAAAAAACTCTCTGTCATAACACCCGAATATTATTTATTTCTATAAAGGACACAGCGAAGTTTCCAGCTTTGCTGTGTCTTTTTTCGCTTTTATGGGGCATGAAATTTGACTGCACAAGCCTTGATAATTTTATATTATTAAGATAATATTAGTAAAGTATTACATGCCAGGGAAGGAGCGCATTGCCGCCCAACAGATTTTGTTAAAACAGGCGGCATGCTACATAATCTATGAATAAACACAAATATCCTCATCTTTTCAGCCCTATCATATTGGGTAACACACTTTTCAGAAACAGGATATTCGGCGCTCCTACGGGAGCCCAGGACCTGACTCCCGAAGGTTTTCCCGTGCCTGACACCTGCTCCTATTACGAGTTGAAGGCCAGGGGCGGGGCGGCCACGGTGACAGTGGGAGAATGTATGGTCGATTCAAAGCGGGGAATGGGCGGAGACCATCACTTTGCCCTCGACGATGAGATGAGCCTTGCCTCCATGTCGGCCCTTGCGGACGCTATTTCCCGCCATGGAGCCGTAGCCTCTGTCGAACTACAGCACGCGGGCATGTTTTCGCGCAATTCCCACGCCAGAGGAGCGCCCCTGTACGGGCCAGTGAAATGCGTCAACTCCTACGGTCTTGAGGTCGAGGAAATGCCCGAGGAGGTTATTCTTGAGACCATTGAAGCCTTCGGTGACGCAGCCGTTAACGCCAAAAAGCGCGGTTTCGGCATGGTTTTAATTCACGGCGGACACGGCTGGCTCATATCCCAGTTTATGTCTTCAAAAATAAACACCCGAAAGGACCAGTGGGGAGGCAGTCTGGAGAATCGCATGCGTCTTCCTCTTGCAATAATAGAAAACATTCGCAGTAAAGCAGGCAGGGATTTCCCCATTGAGTTTCGAATGAGCGGCTCGGAGTGTAATCCGGAGGGCTATGGTATTGAAGAGGGCATAGAAATCGCAAAAATGCTGGACGGCAGGGCGGATCTTATCCATGTTTCCGCAGGAAACCATGAGGTCAAGGAGGCCTTTGGGATAACCCATCCCACCATGTTTCTGCCTGACGGAGCAAATGTCAGGTACGCCGCTGAAATAAAAAAGCATGTAAAAACTCCGGTGGCAACGGTAGGAGCCCTGACGGATCCGGATCTGATGGAGCATATCATAGCCTCAGGCCAGGCGGATGTAGTTGAAATAGCCCGGGGTCTCATAGCGGATCCCGACCTGCCCCTTAAAGCCCGCACCGGCCGGGAGGGTGAGATAAGGCACTGCATGCGCTGCCTTACCTGCTTTTCTGATCTTATCAACACCGGGCACTTTTCCTGTGCCATAAATCCGGTAATAGGGCATGAAACCGACCTGCGCCATCAATTACCTGCTCCCGAAAAACGCCGGATCCTTATTGCCGGGGGCGGTGTTGCGGGTATGCAGGCAGCTCTTACGGCTGCATCTCTGGGACACCAGGTCATACTATGTGAAAAGGCAGGCAGATTGGGCGGTGTTTTACGATGTGAGGAAAGGGTGCCCTTTAAAAAGAAGCTAGGTCTTTATCTTGATTCCCAGGCAAAGCTCATTTCCCGGGCTCCCATTGATCTTCGGCTGGGCACCGAGGTAACCCCAGAGCTGGCCCACCAAATCGGAGCTGATGTCATTATAGCCGCGCTGGGAGCGCGGCCAATCAAACCGGATATTCCCGGCATTGACGGCGCCAATGTAATGGGCGCCGAGGAAGCGTATCTTGAATTTGAAAAGACAGGCAAAAAAGTCGTCATCCTGGGCGGAGGCCTTGTGGGAGTCGAGCTTGCAATATATCTCAGCCAGCAGGGCAGGGATGTAACCATAATCGAAATGATGGATGAACTCAATTTCGGGGAAAATTTCCTGCACGGTGATGCCCTCACCTTCCAGATAGCCGAAAGAAATATTAAAACCGTCCTGTCCACAAAGGTGGTCGACATAAATCAACACGGAGCCGTAGGCGAAGACTCCGCCGGCACAAGACTCTATAAAGCGGATACGGTCATATATGCCGTCGGACAGAGACCCCTTTGGGAGGCCGCCGACGCGCTGCGCTTCTGCGCTCCTGAATTCCATCAGATAGGCGACTGCCTGACTCCGAAAAACATCCGGGCGGCAACTTCCGCCGCCTTCCATATCGCGAGAAATATAGGCAGAGTTTTTATATAATTCCCGATTCTCAAGGACTTAGAATACCCGGAACGCCAGGGCGTCCGGGTATTTTTGCCTTTACCGTATGCAGCGGCTAAAGCCGGGCTGTATCACACAGGAGCAGTAAGCTCCTTTAGTATTTTTTCCGTCAATTCGTCGGCAAGACTCAATACTTCCCCTATTGCCTCCTGGGAAATATCATCAATGTGTATACCGCAAATAACAGCCACATTTACATTCAGCTGCGCACTTAGGCGGGAGGATATTTTATTGCCAACAGCATCGTCCTTATGGCCCGTGATATTTATGGTGGATGTGGTTGAAGAGGTCTTTTTCTCATCGAGCATACTGGGCCTGGCTATACTGACCGAGCAGCTGCCTATATGGGGACTGTCTCCGCCTGTTACCGACACGCAAAGGTCTCTTCCCATTTTAACAGCGCAGGCTTTAAGGGTGATGTGTCCACTGCTAACCCGGAAAACCCTGATATTTTCCATCAAGGCTCTCCCCACCTTTTAAATCCCGGGTGTTCCAGCCCGAATTGGTCAAGAATCTTTCCTATAAGATGCCTCTTCATATCCTCCGCGGTTGATATGGAGTTGTAAAAGGACATCATCGCAGGCATAATCACAACCCCCATTTGGGAGAGGCAGAGCATATTTTTCAGATGTATCGGGCTCAGAGGTGTTTCCCGGACAACCAGCACCAGCTTTCTTTGCTCCTTAATCGTCACGTCCGCGGCTCTCAGAAGCAGATTGTCCGAAAAGCCACTGTTGATTCCAGCAACGGTCTTCATGCTGCAGGGTATGACCACCATACCCATGGTTCTGTATGTTCCGCTTGATATGGACGCCCCAAAATCATTTATATCATATTCCCTGTCGGCAAGCTCCCGGAGCTTTTCCGGGGATATATCCTCATCGGCCATTGTGAGCTCCGCCCCCCGGGTCATAACAAGGTGCCTTTCAATTCCCTCTTGTTCCCCGAGAGCTTTTAAAAGCTCAACTGCCAGCCCGACCCCGCTGGCTCCACTGACACCTACAATAATTCTTTTATCTCCCATCATTTTCCCCGCGCCTTCCTAATCCCGGTCAAACAGCTGTGGAGCAAAGGGAACCGGATCCAGCTCCATAAATTTTGACCTTTCAAATTTCTCTTTCATGGAATAGGGTACCGTACAATCAAAAATTGTCTTGCAGGTTATCCCCCTGTCCCTGACAGACGGGCTATACTCCGGATCCTGGGAAGGGTCCAGCGGATGACAGCGCACACCGGGTATGAAAACAGTATCCACATCCCCCTGATACCTGGTATTCAGGGCCCATAAAACATCGTTGCTGTCGAAGGGGTCCACATCCTCGTCCACTAAAAATACATGTTTGAGTTCTGAAAATGCCGAAAATGCAAGAAGAGCCGCCTGCCTCTGCCTCCCCTCATCGCTGGGTGAGGATTTTTTAAACTGAAGAACAGCCATATATTTTCCTCCCCCGGAGGGATGGCAGTACACATTCATAAGCCTTCCGGGCATGGCCCGCTCCACCATCTGTATTATGCTTGCCTCTGTGGGAATACCCACCATGCTGACATGCTCTTCGCTGGAGCCTATGCAGGTCTGCATAATCGGGTTATGCCGGTGGGTCACCGCTTTTACCTTTATCAGCGGAATTGCGGGATTGGCGGCACCGGTATATCCGGTAAACTCCGGCATGGCCTTACCGGTTTTGGTGGCCTGGTCCTCCGCCACCCGTACATTGGGTATCAGTTCGCCCTCGATGACATATTCCGCATTGGCTATCGCATATTCGTCGATGGTAAGGCATTTGACAAGCTCTACTGCCCTGCCGCGTATGGCGCCCGCTATGGACAGCTCATTAAAGCCCAGGGGCGTTGTGGGCGGCTCAAAGCAGGAAGCGATCTCTATTGCAGGGTCAACCCCTATGCTTATGGAAATGGGCAGGGGCTTTCCCTCGGACTCGGCCTTTTGACGGAATACATCCAGATGCCGGGCTCCCGGAGTAAAGAACATGGATATCTCATCCTTACTCTGGAGACAAAGCCTGTGTATGGTTACGTCGGACTCGCCGGTATTCGGGTCTGAGGCATAGCACATACCCAGGGTGATATATGGACCGGCATCCTCTTGGGTATTTGTTGGGGCCGGCACCAATTTCCTTATATCAAAGCCCGGCTCATCGGCCAGGTGCACAACCTGCTGACATTTTGCGTTTTCTTCCGATATTTTTACAGGCTCAATCGGCTTCTGCAGCGCCCTGTTGAGCAGGAAGCCGAGTCTCTCCGGCTCCTCTCCCAGCAAATATCCCACCCTTTTCCGGCTTGCAAGCACGCCGATAGCCACTCTAGCCCCAGGCATGCCTTTAATATTGTTAAAGATCATAGCCGGACCTTCCCTTGTGGGTCTTTTTACCGTGCCTCCGGCCCCTATATATCTGTAGACACCGGCCAGCTCCCCATGGGCTGAAACAGGCTTGTCCGTTTCAATCAGCTGCCCCGGTATTCTTGAAAGCAGCTCCAGTGCGGAGCGCAGATCCTTTACTTCCCTCGACATTGCTTCATACTCCTTTCATATCTTTTTATTTCAATGCCTGCTGAACAATTCAAAAACGCAACAACAGCAATACTTTGACAGCGTTTTTTATTGTTCAGGTGTAAGATTTATGTTGTAATCGGCAAAAAACCTTTCACACAAGCAGTCAATCAATGTATCTGAAACGGGCAAAACTGGTTTGTTTTTGAAATGCGTTGCAAAACCCATTTGTTCAGCGGACACAGATTTATTGTATACCACCGTCAACTGTGGAGCAACATGTAAATGATAACCCTCCACTATGTCTAAGTAACACAATGGAGGGCTGTGGTTAAGATATTTTAGCTCTCTTCACAGGAAGGGCTTAGGACTCTTGCATTATCATAACGCATACCGTAAGTGAATCTTCCAGATACATGGGGCCGAAGCAGAGCTTGAGCCCTTCGTCATTATTATATACCCATATATAAAAAATATTGTCGGGGAAATACCCGGAGAGCTTAAAGCCCCAGGTCTCAAGGAGTGTGTCGTATATATTGTATATCTCGGAATATGAGCCGAGGAAAATAATGTCGTCAATACTATAGAAAAATGATGCCGCGCTGTCGGTAACGTTTTTAAAGAAGACAGGAATGTTGAAATACTTGCCAAAGTCAGGAACCGACTTATATTCTTCATAGCCGACGCTGTTTTTTCTGATCTCGGTTTTGTATTCCTCATAGACCTGTAAATAGGGTTCCCCCTCAGCCTCAAGGTCAAGATTGAGAATCGAATCCAGAGGTACCGCCAGGTTTATATTCTGGCCGTATGTAATCGAGCTTGTTGTCACCCCTATTGCCTGCCCCCGGGCATTGAGCAGTGCGCCCCCGCTGCTTCCCTGTGAGATAGCAGCCGTTATCTGTATATACGGAAGTACCTGGCCGAAAAGCAGTCTGTTCTTATTGCTGACTATACCGTCCGTTATGGTATTCTGTAAACCCAGCGGACTGCTTATTGTATAGATCTGGTCCCCGTCATTAATCGTCCCCGAGGACGCCATTTCAAGATATGGGAACTTTTGCGTCTCAGCTCCCGTTTTCGATATATTTGAAATTTTCACAACGGCAATATCGCGGATCTTGTTTCTGTATATAATATGGGTTACTTCATATTTCATGCCGTCCAAGGTGGTTATATATGCCAGGGCAGTTCCTTCCAGGACGTGGTAATTCGTCACCGCGACACCGTTTTCGGTAATAAAAAACCCACTCCCCGTCGCCGTCGGAACTCCGGTCAAATAATCCGACTCGGATTTATATACCTCAAGGTAGAACACAGCGGGGGATGCTTTTGCCGAAACCTGAGCCGCCGTCAGCGTTTCCTGCTGCAATAAATCGGAAAGGCCCGTTTCCGCTATACTGCGTCCGGTCACTACTCCCTCCGAATAGAGCCTGCCAAGCAGGTTGGTATCCGTTCCTTTAATTCTTGCGGAAAGCGCTTTTAAGGCAATTGTTACGGCATCACTGCGAAGGAATATGGTGTTTTCATTGTACTGTCCGCTTGTCAGGCCTATGCTGTCAGACAGCTCCCAGGCTTTATTCCATTCAAAATCCACAGACGAATCATACCCCAATGCCCGGAGGATGAATGATATGTATTGCCCGGCTGACACATACTCATGGCTTCCAAACCTTTTTTCATCCACCCCTAATGTAAGCCCGTTGCTATACGCATAGCCCACATAGGACTTTGCCCAGTACGGCACATCTTCAAAGGGACAATCCCATACTCTCATTCTGGCAACTTCCTCTTTGCCAAGCATTCTTACAAGCATTATCACAGCCTGCAGCCTGTTTAACGGGTCGTCAAGATCGAATATTGGAGTGCCGTCTGAGTTTGTACCCGTGCCCTTAAAAAGATCCAGATTATATAGTGTATAGGCAGCCCGAATCTCAACCCTGTCGGCTGCCCCCCCACTGACCGGAATGGATAAAATCAATATAATTACAATCAGAATTGATATAATCCGCTTTCCCATAAAGGTCCCTTCCAATACTTAGATTTTCTGGTGACCTTTATTATACAAAAAAAACACTTTATATACAAGTCAAACGAAAATTCTTTAAGAATATTTTACGCCCCTGTATATTTTGAATAATCCGGTTGCTACCCGGTCCTTTCCTCTATGAGTATATTTGCTCCAAATAGTCTTCCACAATATATTTTATTTGCTCCGGCTCTATTTGGGAGCTTACAAGTATTTCTTTTAGCCTTTCAACCTTCTCCATATCAGGGCTGATGTCATCAAATTCAACCACCCGGTCTCCATTTTCCCAGCAGACAGCCCTTATACCATAGACAACGGCTCCCTCGGAGCCATTTGTACGACAGACAGAAGAAAACACATGATATGTCATCCCGGTTTTTTTCCTCGCCTCAGTATTGACCATTTTTCTTCCCCTTCAGTTAGTAAAATATGAGTATAACTTTATAATATGAACATGTTTCGACGATCAGCAGGTTTTATGGTCTCATAGTAAGTTGATTGAGACGAAGATTCCATCGAAATCTGTTATCTCCCGCAAAACTTTGAAAATTTTGCAATAAAAAACTCCGTTAGTCCTGATATTTAATATCCGGATTAACAGAGTTCAGTTTTAGTTTTCATATTTAGATTACAGGCACCGCGTATTCATCTCCGCTTATTTGTCCAAAATCTTGTTGACAACCATCATTATAAACTCCGAATTTGTAGGCCTTGTCCGCTTGTCCGTGATCTGATAATTAAACAGCTTATTAATGCTCTCCATATGGCCTCTTGTCCACGTCATCTCTATGGCATTGCGGATTGCCCGCTCAACCCTTGCACTGGTTGAATTGAACAAGGCCGCGATTTGCGCATAAACATGCCTTGTGAGAGAGTTTATTAAAGTAAGATCATTAATAATCATCATTGCGGCATGCTTTATGTATCCGTGTCCTTTCAGGTTATCGGGCATTCCAATAGCCTTCAGTATTTTTTCTATATTTTTTTCAATATTTTGTGCGTCCGGGTTCTGGGGCAGTTTACCTTCCCGGGATATATGCTTTTCATTATCAATATCCAAAAGCTGATATATTCTGGATGCAAGAGCCTCAAAGTCCAGGGGTTTTATCATGAAATACTCAGCCCCCAGGCTCAGGGCCAGCTGAGATGTTTTATAGTTTCCAATGGCTGAGGTCACAATGTACTGGGTTTTTCTGCCCATGGAGCTTGCCTTCTCAAGCACTCCCAGACCATCAAGCTTGGGCATTATAAGATCCAGGACCACCACATCAGGCTCCGTTTTTCCGATAACCCGGACCGCTTCAATCCCGTCTGTGGCAGTTCCCACAACCTCAAACATATCCTTTTGAGTCATAAACTCGCTCAGAAGGTCTAGAAACTCCGTATTATCGTCTACAATTACTACACGCGGCTTATTGTTTGAATTCATCCTGATCAACACTCCGTTTATATCTTTATTTCACTATATGCCTCCGCCTATCAAATACCTGACCTTTTCATTGAGCATCCGGCAGTCCAAAGGCTTGCGGATATAATGGGCATTCGTATACTCTTTTCTTGAGCCATCTGAAATTAAAACTATTTTTATTATTTCAGGACAGGCTTCTCTGAAAGCATCGTAATCCCCCAGGGTCAGGATTGAACCGTCAAGGATAATGAGGGAAAAGCTATAAATGTCCAGCACAAACAAAGCGCTGTCAACAGTGCCGGCAGAAAAAACCGAAAAGCCTTCAGATGACAAAGACTGTTCCGCACAGGAGCGCACCATATCGTCACAGGAGACAAGGAGTATATCCAGACTTTGAGTCTTGTCCCGGTCGTAGTCCTCGCAGGGAAGCAGAATTGAAAAAAGAGCTCCTCCTTCCGGATGATTTAGTGCGGATAACTCGCCTCTGTTTTTCCGCACAATAGCCCTGCAGATGGCTAGCCCCAGCCCGGTCCCTCTTTCCTTTGTAGTGACAAAAGGTTCAAACAACGATTTTTCTATATCCGGAGAGATTCCCGCGCCATTGTCGCGTATGCTCAGCTCTACCCACTCCTGGCTCGCTTCCCTGACAGTTATGTATATCTCTCCCTCCCCATCAATGGCTTCAACTGCGTTTTTAATTATGTTAACCACAACCTGGGTAAGCTGCTCCGGATCGGCATTTACCTTTCGCACCATCTCCTTATGGGTAATGAGCTTTATGGACTTATTAAGTATACTGCCATTGAGAATAGGCATGATATCATCCAAAAAAAGGCCTATGTCGACAGCCTCTGAGTACATACCCGACAGCCTTTTCATCTGAAGAATGTTATCCATCAGGCTGTCCGCCCTGTCTATCTCCCTAACGCAGCGCTCCAGGTATTTATCAACTTTACTGGAGTCCTTCTCGGTCATTATCATTTGAAGGAGTCCCCTGAGTATGTTTAAGGGAGTTTTTATCTCATGGGCAAGAGAACTGAGGGTCATGGAGTTATTAGCAATTAGCTCCGCTTCGGCTCCATATTTTTGGAACTCATAATATTCTGTGCAGTCATCGGCAATAATCAACCAACCTCGGACAGTCTCTTCAGAAACCAGAGGATAAACCGACCAGTTTAAATACCTGCCGTTATACTCGCTTTTTATTCCTCTACCAGGCTTTTTATGGTTATTGAGCAGACTTCCGTTCCAGGGTGCTTCAATATCCGACATGTGATAATCTTCACATCCGGTTCCGTCAAGCTCCAGAATATTCAACGCATCCCTGTTTGCATAGCATAATTCCATCGACCGGTCCACAAGCATCACAGCACTTTCGATTGCACTCAGTATCATGCCGCTATCAGCCAGTGTACTCAGAAGACTGTGCAGGTTGAAAACAAAAAGGCAATGTCTCACGAAAAGCTCTATGTACTGCTGGGCATCCAGGGTATTTGCCGGTGATTCAATACAGATTATTCCCCATATATCTGCCCCGTCTATCGTTTCGTAGACAAGACAGTCGCTGCCTCTGCTCCAAAACTCCTTTCGCAACCTGCAGTTCCCTTTTTCCAGAACGGTATTTTCGCCTCCCGCCATATACTCCAGCCAGCAACCTTCCGCCCCCAAGATGATGAGAAAAACACCCAGCATAATTTCAAGAGAGCTATTCATCGCCCGGTCCTGACTTTGGAAAACGGGCAAACTCAGCCAAATTATCTGCCGAAGCAGCGCCATAAGCTCCTTTATACCTTTTTCATTGACGTTACAATCTCCATTGCGGATAATATCAATCAGGCGTACAGCAATCTGAAAGCACTGCTGAAAAGGCATGTCTGCCTCCGCCTCGCATTGCTTGCTTCGGAAGGCCTTTATCACCGCTCCGTTAATCATTACTGATTCTGTCCGGTTTTCCCGGCTTTCCATATGGGATAAGTGTCCTTCCCCGTTGTCGGCAACAGACTCCCGGCAATGTCTGCACAAATGGCAGCCATCACAAAGGGATGCATAAAATAGCTCTCCATTGTTTTGGAGAAACATATTAATCCTCAGAGCTGTCGACAAATCGTCCAACAGTTGCTGCCAACTGTCGGAAAAATTGCTTTCTTCTCCAAAAATCATTTCAAGAGCTCCTGCGCACAAATCATATCAAGTTCTTACATTGTTGTTTTATTTGTTACAAACATGTCTTTTACCTTAATACACCATCAATACCAGTAAATTATACCCACAATGTCATAAATAGTCAATCGAATAGTTTCACTATTTTTCATTTTTTCCCTTTTTTTCTTATTTTATTACGTTTTGCCATTCTGCCGACAGGCCTTTGAGGAAAGCTGATTTGAATAATCAGGCTCTTTTCGCCGCTGTTATATACAGACGAAGCTATAAATGCCGCGCCTGTATGACCGGAAGATCCATACACCGGCACCATAACCTCCCCTTGCAGGAGCCTGACATCACCAGTCAAGGCTTTGTCATCATTCCAGTGGGGCAATTGTATATTGTAAAATCCGAAATACCTGTTGCCCGGCTGATACTGCAGCTGTACACCGTATTCAAACTCCAATATCTGCCTTTTTCCGTTCCATCTGTATGATATATCCTCATCAGCCGAGTAGATCCTGTATCCGGCATCATAAAGGGCTCTGACCGGCATATATATCCTGCCGTCAATAACCTGGGCTGGCTTATATTTATTTGCCCGCACCACCCCCTCGCCGTATGAGTCCGCCACGAAAATATTTATGTCCTGAGCTATACCCCGGGTCATCTCATCCTCGGCTCTTGCGATAAAGGCGGCCGCTTCAGCGACGGAGGCGCTTCTGTTCTGCCTGAGGGTTTTATCAGGATATCCAATCAGCAGGTTGTGGCCCGCCATTTGATAAGCATATCCCTTAAACCAGTTGGGAACAAGAGACCAGTCTTTAAATAAAAGCGGTCCTCCGAAATGGTAGACAGAGGGAAATACCCTTCCCAAAGCCCTGATTACCATTACAATACATTCACGTCTTGTTATATCTCCTTCCGGATTGAACATATTATCCGGGTAATCCTCTGGCATAACAAGGCCGAAATCTATAGCTGTTTTCAGCCAGCCACCGGAGGATATCCAGTGCCCCGGTGTATCGGAAAAATCATAGCTGGCAACCGCCGGAGTTTTCATCATACCTTTCAGTAAATCATTGTCGGGAGTGATATCAAAAGCCAGCTCCAGCGTTTTTAAAAAATTCGCTCTGGAAATATAGTCATCGGGAGTTGCAGCCAATTGGGGACTTAACCACCCCCTGGCAACACTCTCATTTAAATAGGCATACGCCCAATGTCTTCTGTATTCACCCTGTGCATGGCCCTGAAATAAGCCTACAACAAAAATAAATGCAATAAAAACAATGGTTATTGCAAATAAATGGCGTCTGTTCATAATTTCACCCATATTGCTCCGCAAATTTCCTGTATAGTCAAAAACCATTCTGCCGCCGGAATTGTCAGAATATAGTATTGTATAATTGGAATACTTAATTGGAAATATTGCAGAATAATCATTAGCAATCCTGAAAGCGGGTCCTGACATCATGTCAAATCTCGGCAACATATATTATTATTTAAAAATTGCCGGATTATATCCGGCTCTGATCAGACTATTTCTTTTAAAATGCCTGTCCTGCCTGATAAAGCTCTTGATAGCCGATAAACGGTCCGCAGCTTCCCAGCTGAAAAAAGTCAATACCGGTAAGCTATGGGGAGGCAAGCTGAGCTTTTATAGGCCTGCGTATCCGATATATTTTTCTATGGCGACAATTATTGCCCTGGCAGGCTTCATGCTGTGCTTAAAAGCAAAAACGAAAACCGGTGGGCCGCGTACCGGAAAAGCGGCTGACGTGTTATAGTTCACACGCCCAATTGGAGGTAAATAATGAATATTATGTATTGCAGCGTTGCCGGGATAGTGAGCAAGGACAATAAAACCCATATTAAAAATGCCCTTGACAAAGTTGAAGGCGTTCAGGAGGTGGGCGTTAATCTTTCCTCCGGAACAGTGCAGGTAAAATTCAGCCCTCCTGCCAGCGAGAGAGAAATAAAAAACTGCATAGAAAAAACAGGCTATAAAATACTCTATGAGTGAAATGGGCTATGGGAATTATTCCGAGGATGCCCATATACTAAACACTTTCCTGACTCTAAATTATGTCAATATTTTGGTATTGTTCATTTTTTTATAACTATATGTTGATTTTTATGACAAGTTGTTGTAATATGTGTTTAATATGTTAAGAGGTGGTATTATGCACTTCTTTGATAACGACGAGCTGTACAAGTTGATGTTCGAGAAAAACCTTGATGCCATAATGCTTATGAGTCCGGACGGAGTCATATATAAAACAAACCCCTCTGCCTGCGAAATGTTTCAGACAACCGAGGGCGACTTATGCAAAATAGGCATTAACGGTATTGCGGATACAGGTGACCATCGTTTACATCAGTTTTTGCGCCGTCTTGAGACAGAGGGCCGGGCTCGAAGCGAACTGAATATGGTAAAAAGAAATGGGATCAAATTCCCTGCGGAGCTTACCGCCTGCATATTTAAAGACAAGCAGGGAAAGCCTGTGACTGTTACAACCATCAGAGATATAACTGAGCTGAAAAAAGCTCTTGAAAATCTCTGGGGCCTTCAAAGAGAGACTGAATACCACGCCTCATATGACTATCTGACCGGTATTTATAATCGAAGAGCATTCATGGAAAAACTGATGCAGGAAATGAACAGATCCCAACGGGACAGAATGCCCATGAGCCTGATTTTGCTTGATGTGGACAAATTCAAGCAAATCAATGACACCAAAGGACATCTTGCAGGTGATACGGTATTGAAAAAGGTGGCACAGAGTTTATCCGAAAATCTGCGCTCATATGATATTCTTGGAAGGTACGGTGGTGATGAATTCATACTGTGCTTGCCCAATACGGCCGGAAGCGAATCTCGTCTGATTGCCGAAAGACTGCGAAACGCCGTAGAGCAGACAAAAATCATCTACGATAAGGAAAGAATAAATGTTACCGCCAGCCTCGGAGTTGTCACCCACTACCATACGGCCCCGGAAACCTTGGAGGACTTAATCTCAAAAGTGGACGGCAACCTATACGAGGCCAAACGATGTAACAACGGCGTGCATGTTGAACCCAGAGCTATATAGACACACGAAGGAATGAAAATTCAGTCGTGTGTTTTTTTGCTTTTTTCCGGTGGTCATAACCTATAATCCTGACAACGGATTTGGCGCCCAGTGCCATATTTTTTGAGCATTTGCGGTTTTATGTCAAATCCCTGTTATCTTTTTATAAAACTATCCGACTAATATATTGTAACAAGTTTTGCAATATGGGCATAAAATAAGGTTATTTTGTAATTAGTGCTAACATTCTATTGAAATGTACCTTTATTTTCATCATCACTTATATAGAAAAAAGATGATAGGCTCGGTATAATGCTTATTATGTGAATAATACTTGAATTAATTTATATTTTGCATATTATTGCTGGTAAATGCTGGTTCATTTCTGAAGCCGGAGGTTAATAAATGAGATATGTGCCGGTAAATTGTCTGCGAGAAGGCCAGAAGTTGGGCAAGACGCTTTACGGAAAAAACAATGAGTTGCTGTTATCTGAAGGAAAGGCATTGAGTAAAACATTGATTGGCTCTATCAAGCGACTCGGATATTGCGGAGTTTATATAGAAGACGATATATCCCGCGACATAGAGATTGTTAATGTAATCAGCGATAAGCTGAGAAATGAGACAATCAAGGGGATAAAAAGGCTTTATCTGCAGACTTCCAGTGGCAAACCCACAGTTGAATCAAAGCAGGAACTCCATGACAATATAGAAAAAATTGTGGACGAGCTGTTGGAAAACAAAGATGTTATGGTCAACATGATTGACCTTAAAAACTTTGATAACTATACATATGCCCACAGCGTTAACGTGGCAGTGCTCTCTATCATAATCGGCATCGCCTTAGATCTGAACAGAAACACCCTGATTAAGCTGGGACTCGGAGCTATACTTCACGATATTGGCAAGATCTTTATAAATAAAGGCATCCTGAACAAGCCCGGAAAGCTGACGGAGGTTGAGTTTTCAAAAATAAAAAAGCACTCCATGCTTGGGTATAAATACATAAGGGATAGATTTAAGCTGCCGACCATAAGCCATGGTGCTATCCTTGAACACCATGAAAGGTATGACGGGACAGGCTATCCCGCCAACAAATGCGGCGAAGATATCACCTTTTTCGGAAGGATAGTGGCTATAGCGGACGTATATGACGCTCTGACCTCCCGGAGACCGTACAGAAAAGCGATGAACCCAGCCGATTCACTCGAATACATAATGGGAAACTCAGGGACTGCTTTTGATTCAGATCTCGTGGAGGTTTTTGTCCACAAGATAGCTCCCTATCCTGTGGGCACGACAGTTGTGCTAAGCAACGGATATATAGGAATCGTTCTGGAAAACTACGAATTACTCAGTTTAAGGCCAAAAATAAGAGTGTTTAAAATAGGTAACAAAGAAGTAACTCCTTTTGAAATCAATTTGAAAGACGATTACAGCTATCTCAATGTGACCATATTGGATGTAATC
This sequence comes from Clostridiales bacterium, assembly GCA_012520295.1. Lineage (GTDB taxonomy): Bacteria > Bacillota > Clostridia > Oscillospirales > Oscillospiraceae > JAAYOP01. The sequence continues at coordinate 55,028 of JAAYOP010000088.1, forward strand.
AATGAAATTGCCAGCTGAGCGTCCCGGTCACAGCAAATCACAAAAAGCCAATGAGCCCCCCTCTCATTGGCTTTGTTTTTTGCCGGTTTATGAGTTTTACCAATGCCTCTGAAACGAGCGGAACAGGTTTGTCTTGCTTACCAAACCGCATTTGTTCAGTGGACATTAATTATAGGTTTTCAGATACTCAGGTTAAGGGCTTCTTTCCCGTTCCATGTGGAAGGACCCGGAATCCGCCTCAGTTTCCGGCAAAGCCGCAGGGATAACAAGGCCAATCCTTGTTCCCAGCCCTTCCCGGCTCAGGACCTCCATATGCCCCCCATGCTTTGCAGATATCCATTTTGCTATGGACAGGCCCAGCCCTGCGCCGCCGGTAGCTCTCGCGCGGGATTCATCATCCCTGTAAAACCTGTCAAAAATATGGGGGACAACCTCCGGCCTGATACCTATACCGTCATCCTGGACATATATCCTTGAAAACTGCTCATCCCCCATGGTCTTCACCACAATATGCCCTCCGGGGTCGGTATATTTGATAGCATTATCCACAAGGATACGCAAGGCCTGCTTTATAAGTCCCTTATCGGCAGATATCATTGCTTTTGACAATACGGTTTCAAAGCGGTGGGTGCTGTCTATCATGCGCATTTCGTTTATTACCTCATCTGCCAGCTCAGACAGGTCGAAGGTCACAATCTGGAGCACAATAGTGTCATTATCACCTCTGGCCAGAAACAACAGCTGCTCAATAAGCTCCTTCATATTGGCGGCCTCGTCCTTTATGGCTGTTATGGACTCCTGAAGAGTTTTTTCGTCGTTTTTTCCCCAGCGGTCCAGGAGATTGGCATATCCCTGTATAACCGAAATCGGTGTTCTAAGCTCATGGGAAGCGTCGGAAACAAACCGAACCTGCGCGAGGTAAGACTCATTTATCCTGTCAAGCATGCTGTTGATGGCTATGGCCAGATTTTTCAGCTCATCTTGGGTTTCATCTATTGGTATACGCGTATCAAGCCTTGAGGCGTTTATCCCCTCCAGCTTACCTGCCAGAGCGGCCATTTTTTCCGGATCAAACCGGCTGCTTGCCGTATTCAGGCTCTGGGCTACCCTTGTAAACTCCGTAATGGGGTCAAGTGTTTTGCGAATCAGGCGTATATCCCTGGACGTTCTTGTGAGCAGTATCAGAAACTCAATAAAAATCAGCGCTATCATAGCCGCTGAAAAAATGCTTATGAAAAGCTCCAGGCTGACTGTTATTTTATACACTGCTCCCATGTGAGCTATATATATAATATATTTCAGCCCTCTAAGCTTTTTGAAAAAGGGCTTGTTCTCCGCCTCCGAAAGCTCAAATGCCCTTTTTGATTCCTTTGTTATTTTGGGCAGCAGTCTTCTGAGCGGCTTTGGTATAGTAATGCCTTCTTCTCCGCTCCGGGCTTTTTCTATGGTGATTTGTGCGCTATCCAACCAAACCAGCTCATTTTCATCCGGGGCTCCCAGGGCCGTCAGTGTGGCGGCGGCATTTGCGGCAGTATTCTCTATATATACAAGGGTTGATGCCGCTGTAAAAACACATATCACAATGTCAATATATATAAATGTACATATCAGGCGCAGCATAAGCCTGAAATTGAGTTTATATACTATTGAGAATTTGAATTTGCTGTACGGAACCGCCGTATTGGGATTTTTATTCATCTTTAATCACATACCCTACCCCGCGAACCGTATGTATAAGCTTGATATCATATACCTCATCGATTTTTCCTCTCAGAAAACGGATATACACATCCACCGCGTTGGTTCCCCCGTCAAAATCAAAATCCCAGACATTTTCAAGCAGCGCTTCCCTTGTCATAACCATTCCTTTGTTTTTAAGCAGGCAATGGAGAAGGTCAAACTCCTTTTTCGTCAACTCCACAGGTTGACCTTCATACTCAACGGTGCGGCCTTTTGGTTCCAGTCGCAGCCCCAAAGCGGACAAAGCCTCGTCTTCCCGCCCCTGTGCTTTCCTCCTCAGGGCATTTCTTATTCGCGCCAACAGCTCTTCAATTGCAAAGGGTTTTGTTATATAGTCGTCAGCGCCCAGGTCAAGGCCGGAAACCTTATCTGTTACACTGTCTCGGGCAGTGAGCATAATAACAGGAACGGAGGAGCTGCGGCGAATACGCCTAAGCACCTCCATTCCGCTTAGTCCGGGCAGCATAATATCAAGGAGTATCAGATCAAAGTCCTCCGACAAAGCAAGCCGGCAACCCTCCCTGCCCTCAAAGGCCTTTGTTACATCATAGCCCTCATAATTAAGCTCCAGCTCCACAAATCGCGCCAGTTTTTCCTCGTCCTCGATCAGTAATATTTTCGCGCCCATTACAGAACCTCACAAATATAATCAATGCCTGTTTATAGCACAATTGATTTGCGGCACATACCCTTAAATCAATTCAGGCAGTCCATCAAATGCATAATGTGAAAGCATTTGTTAAGCGGACATTAATTATGCCAGTTTTATTTTGTCTTCACAGATTTTTTAATCTCCTCCGCGGCGTTGGAGGCACTGTCCATTACCCTGTTAATGGTTTCCTTGCCCAGCTCATTTCCGCGAAAACGATATCTGAAATCAAAGAAAAGCCCAATTATCAACAAAGGTACAACAACCCAAAACATAAACAGCAAAAGAATCACAAGCACCGTCACGGGACAGGAAATGACAGTATTGCCTCCCCTTACGACCTCAAAGTAATTACTGTTTCCCTTTCTGATTATTTTTAAGAACAGTCTTCCAATCTTTCTCAAAACTTCTCCGCAGCTCTCATACCGGGGCTGATGGCTGTTTTCTGCCCCTGGGGATTTCTCCTCTTTTTCATAGCTGCTATAGGTTCCTCCACCGGGTGGCGGAGGAACCTTACCCTGCTTTTCAAGGTATATGAGCGCCTCAAGCAAATCTCCTCCGGTGGCATCCAATGCCTCCTTTGCCTCGGCGAAGCTTACGTTTGCTTTCTCGCGCAGTCTTTCAACCTGCTCCAGTGTAGCCACTTTCATTCCTCCTGTCTTTACCTGTTATTATTGCTTTCCCTCAATTGCCTTAATAATAGCAGGAAAGAGTTCAAGGAAAATTTGAGATTAATTAAAATATGATTAAAATTATCTGAAAGAATCTAGTCCCCTTGGATATTCGGCATGTGTACATGATATTACATTTTCTTCTCATAATCAATGGGTGCTGCCATACAGGAACTGAAAACAGTTTAACAAAAGAGCCGTCGGCGGACCGACAGCTCCTTTTGCATTCTAAATCATTCCAATGGCGGGCTCAGGAAATTACGGCGGTATATCCCTCGGGAGCTATGGCAAAGTCATCGGAGGAACCCACTATATACGCCTTCATATAGCTGACCCTGTCTTTTATCTGCCCGTAAGCCTCGCTGTCAAGAAGCCCGATAAACTCAATGCTCTCCCCCGCTCCTATTTCGCTCTCCTGCAGGGCCATTGTAAACATCCTGCCGTCGGACCATGTATATAATACCTCACCGTCAAACCCAATAAGCTGAAAATCATATTTCTGACCCGAAGTATGATTAATGGTTATGGTCTTATCCGTATTGTTTGTTATTGTCAGGGACATGAGCAGGCCCTCGGCAGTCTCTGTTGCGGAGGCAGTAATCCTGGTTTTTTCAATAAGACTCTCTGTCAGCTCCAAAAGCCTGTCCACAACCGTCACGGCTTCAGCACGGGTTGCTCCCTGGTCCGGATGCAGCATGTTGTTTTCATATCCATAAATCAGCCCCAGAATAACGGCCTTCACCAAATCGTCCCTGTACTCCCCAGTGATTTTCTCATCATCCTCAAAGGGCGCCGGCATAATCATTATCATGGCATATTCCCCGCTTGTAACATAGTCCAGGGCATTGATAATATAGTGGACCATGATTTCCCTGTCCAGCTGCTTGTCCGGATAAAAACTGTCCTGCTGCTCAATAATACCCAGCGAAACAAGATCATACAGGGCGCCGGAACCCGGATTTTCGTTATCCACATCATTAAAGAAATCCTCTATATCGGGTTTTACTAAGTATTCAAGCTCAATGTCCAGGGCTCTGTGAAGAAGACGAGCGAACTGTATGCGGGTTATTTTTTTGTCGGGCTGAAACCTTCCGCCTTGCTCCTCGAATATTTCCGGATATCCGTAAGCCTCCACATGGCTTTGATACCATCCTCCGTCAATATCATCATACCTGAAATTTCCAGTACTTTTCGAGACTTCCGAAATTGCCATCGCTGGCATTGCGGTAATGAGTGTCACAGCGATAAACAAGCACAGCAGTGCGTTTTTTTTCATTTTCTTACCTCCGTTTTTTATACTTACACTTATTTGATGCCTGCATGCAGTTTTTTTGTTGTAATTGGCAAAAAACCTTGCGCACTTGCAGTCAATCAATGTATCTGAAACGGGCCAAACAGTTTTGTTTGCCCGTCAAAAAGAGCAAATTTGCTCTTTTTGCAAATGCGTTTTGCAAAACCCATTTGTTCAGTGGATATTAGATTAGATACCAAAACCTCCGTTTTTGTTCCATGAACAATTTGTGAACCTGCCTGCCGATATCCCAGTATAAGTGAGCAATCGATATTATGCGCCCGTTCCGGGATACATGTGTGATTTATCTGCTCCAGTTGATAATGAGGCATATTGCCAATAAAGCCCCGGCTCCCGGTCAATGGTTCAGTTTACCGCTTTTTTACCATCACCGTATTATTTTCCGGTCAAAAGGAAAAACTATATCGGCAATTATCATTTTTATCGCAAAGGAGCTTATGATTGAAACTGCTGTTTACTTTTATAATATACCTGTGCCTGATTGCATCCTTTTCCGCTTGCCAGAAACAACCCGCGGAAGATCCCGATCCTTACCAGACAGGATATGACGCAGGATATAAGGAAGGATATACATCCGGCCGGCAGGATGAAGATGAAAGCCCCCAGGATACACAGCCTGCCCAGTCTCCCGAGGCCTCACCGGAGGAAAGCCCCGGATACGGAAGGACAAATCCCGCTCCTGTCGGAACTGAGCAAACCATAAAGAAAAATGGCTACACAATTTCCGTGAAGATTAACAGTGTCACTCGCGGTGAGGAGGCCTGGAATATGGTAACTGCCGCCAACCAGTTTAATGACGCTCCCCCCGAAAACATGGAATATGTGGTCGTAAATGCCACCGTTACGGCCCTGGCTTCGGAAACGGATGCGTCCATCACTGTCTACGGATATGGCGACTTTACTGCCTTTTCCTCTTCAAACGCGGAGTACGACTCCCCTATTGTAGTTGACCCCGAACCCGCTCTGGAGGGAGATATATACGAAGGCGGGAGCCTCACGGGAAACGTCACATTTGCAGTCAGTAAAGAGGACCCCGCGCCAAAGATAGTATATCTGAGAAATTATGACGGCTCCGGAGGCCTGTGGTTTTCGCTGACCGAGAAATGAGCTTAAATCCCCAATTAACCTGGGGATTTATTATTTTCGAAATATACTATATAATGTTTAAAAAACCCGTATTGAGGAATGATGAGGCCTTAACATGAATATGTACGACATTATAATGAAAAAAAGAAACGGTGGAGAGCTGACCCGGGATGAAATCCGCTTCTTTGTTGCAGGATGCTGCGAAGGCAGCATACCCGACTACCAGACATCAGCCCTTTTAATGGCCATATGGTTCAGAGGCATGACGGAGAAAGAAACCCTGGAGCTCACAATACAAATGCTCCTCTCCGGTGATACCGTCGATCTTTCCGGGATTAAAGGCCTTAAGGTTGACAAGCACAGCACGGGCGGCGTAGGCGATAAAACCACCTTGGCAATCGCTCCCATTGCCGCCGCCTGCGGGCTTAAAGTGGCAAAAATGTCCGGCCGCGGTCTTGGCCACACCGGAGGCACCATCGACAAGCTGGAATCCATACCGGGCTTTAACACCTCTCTGAGCAGACAGGAATTTGTTGATATTGTCAACACTACCGGGCTCTGCGTGGCAGGTCAGACAGGAAATCTGGTCCCGGCCGACAAAAAGCTCTATGGGCTCAGGGATGTAACGGCAACGGTGGACAGCCTTCCTCTGATAGCCTCCAGTATTATGAGCAAAAAACTGGCGGCAGGGGCTGACATAATCCTTCTGGACGTTAAATACGGCAGCGGCTCATTCATGGGAGACCCGGAGCATGCTGTCCGTCTGGCCCAGCTGATGGTCAAAATAGGTGAAGGGGCGGGAAAGAGGACGGCCGCTCTTATAACAAATATGGATATCCCACTGGGATATTCCATAGGAAACAGTCTTGAAATGGTTGAGGCGGTAAACACCCTTCGCGGACAGGGAAGCCAGGATTTCAGGCGTTTAGTTCGGGCTCTCTCCTCCCAGCTCCTCTTTATGGCGGGCAAGGGAGACAGAGCCCTTTGCGAGGAGCTCGTGGAAAAGGCCATTTCCGATGGCAGCGCCTTAAACAAGCTGCGCGACATGATAACTGCCCAGGGCGGTGATGCGCGCTATATAGATGAGCCCGAAAGTTTTCCAAGGGCCGCTTTTATTGAGCCAGTCACAAGCCCTGAGGACGGGTATATTCAGAAAATGGACACAGCTTCAATAGGGCGTATTTCCGTATCTCTGGGGGCGGGCAGGGATGTTGCCGATGGGAAGATAGACCACAGCGCCGGATTGGTGCTGAACAAAAAAACAGGCGATGAGGTTAAAAAGGGAGATGTGCTGGCCTGGCTGCATACAAACAGGCATCAGGCTCTGGAGAGCGCCAAATCAACCTTTCTCTCCTCCCTGACATTCTCCGATGCCCCTCCTGAAAAAATGCCGCTTATATACGCAACGATTGACACTGAGAGTGAAGCGAGGAGGGTAAAGGAATGAGCATTGACATAGACATAAAGGAAATAGTATCGAAGGTAGATCATACTCTGTTAAATACGGACTGCACCTGGGAGCAGATACGCCAGCTCTGCGACGATGGAGCTCGGTATTCCGCCGCCAGTGTATGCATACCCCCGTCCTTTGTGAAAAGGGCGAAAGCTCATCTTGGTGACAGATTGAAAATCTGCACGGTTATAGGATTTCCAAACGGATACGCAACCGGCAAAGCCAAAGTCTTCGAAACGGAGGACGCCATAGAGAACGGTGCCGACGAAATAGATATGGTCATAAACATAGGGGCTCTCAGAGAAGGCAATCTCACATATGTGGAAAATGAAATAATGGCCGTAAGGGAAGTGTGCCATAACCGGCTCCTCAAGGTCATAATCGAAGCCTGTCTTCTCACCGATGAGGAAAAGGTTACCATGTGCAAAATTGTGACAAAAACAGGCGCGGATTATATAAAAACCTCCACAGGCTTTTCAAAGGGCGGCGCCACATTTTCCGATGTCAGGCTGCTGGCGGAAAACATAGGACCCAATGTCAAAATAAAAGCGGCCGGCGGTATTTCCAGTCTGGAAGATGCCGCAGAGTTTCTTCGACTGGGCTGCTCGCGGCTGGGAAGCAGCCGCATCATCAACATTATAAAGGGCGTGGTGAAAGATGAGTATTAGTCATGCAGCACTTTTGAAAATGGCAAAGGACGCTCGTAAATCGGCCTATTCCCCTTATTCCCACTTTGCCGTGGGGGCCGCTCTGCTTTGTGCCGACGGTTCCGTATACACAGGCTGCAACGTAGAAAACTCCGCCTTTACTCCCACCTGCTGCGCCGAGCGCGTTGCTTTTTATAAGGCCATATCAGAAAACGCTAAGGGCTTTACGGCTATAGCCGTGGTGGGAGGGAGACAGGACCGGGAGAACCCTGAAGATTTTTGCCCTCCCTGCGGTGTTTGCAGACAGGTTATGCTTGAGTTCTGTGATCCGGAAAGCTTCCTGATAGTCCTGGGCTCTTCACCGGATAACATTAAAGTGTATAAGCTGGGTGACATTATGCCTCTGGGCTTTAAAATGGATAAACACTCCAATATCTGAGCAAGAGACTTTTATCCGCTCCTGGCTCGCATATATTCAACAAACTCCCAATTGCAATGCCTATATTTTTCTCTGAGCTTTTCCATAATAAAAATTAAAAATGGTATTGCAATGCCTGACAGAATATTAACCGGCAGCGCGGCATATGTTAATAAGTTCCAGTTCAGTCCTGTTGCGCGGCAGATACATACTGCCAATATAGCCCTTCAAAACCGCTGGAGTTGAAAAGAATTTAGGTTCCGCCACGTCAATATGATACCCAGCAAAACCTTGGCAAAAAGTGATGATAATAAAGTCTGCTACGACCCAGATTGCCACTACTATGGCTTCAAACCTGTCGAAGGATTCAATGGCTTCGATTGCCCTGAATGTATTAAAAAACGGAAGGGGCATTCTCTGGGAAATCCGCCCCCCCAGGGAACCTGTCACAGTTATCAAGAGCAATAACGTCATCACGCCGATAAGGAGCGTAACACAGATGACGGGAGCCGTCCAGCCTGCTATTTCCCCCTCTTTTGAGCAAAGATTGGGAAACACCTTATGGCAGGCGATAAAGTGGACACCGCAAACATAATCATAGCCTGCCTCACTGTAATTTTATTGCTTTTAGCGGGCATTCAACCACCATTACCCAAGGTACGGCATTTTTTTATTATTGGATTTTTTCATACAATCACCGCCATTCATATTCCCGTTTTGTGTTTTTCCGACATATTCGACCGCAATATCCGTTTTTTGTGTAATTGTTGGCATTATTGTCATTTATATAAAACACGGAGTTTTGTATATACCGGCAATCGACACCTTTTGCTCAAAAAACACAAAACATCCTTTACTTTCGGATAACATGTCAATAACCATATTATCAGCACGACATATAATATAGTGTCTGGTCCCTGGATACTATATAATGATAGGAGTAGCTGAAAGTGAGTTATAGAAGCGATATCAAGGACGAAAGTCTTGCTGAAATTCTTTGCAAATATATCGGAGAAACAGTGACAATCTATACGACCAGCGGCGGTGTATCAGGATGTGGATTTACAGGCGTAATACTCAGCGTCACCCCTTGCCTGGTAAGGCTTATCACACGTATAGGCGTGGCTCCCAGCAGCCCGTTTGGGCACGGCGGCAATCAGAGATTTGCCCGCTGCGGTCCCGGTTCGGTATGCGACATCCCCCTTGACCGCATTGTGTCCTTTGTCCACAACGCTGTTTAAACGACTGCTGCAATTAAGCTTCGCTATAAAAATAAAGTTTGTATAGCGCCTGAAAATATAAGCATTAAGCAAACAAAGCTGCAGATTATCTCCGCAGCCTCGCTCAGGACAGACATATATAAGCTCGGGAACACGGTATAGTCCTCTATACTGTGTTCCCGAGCATTATCTGAGTACTTTTATGCAGGCTCTATGACCCTGATTTTCGTTGGCATTCCGCCATATGTACTTGTCAGGGAGACAGACTGCTTCTGCATCATCTCTATTGCATCTATAAAGTCTTCGGAAATCAGCTCTCCAGGCACTATAAGCGGAATTCCCGGCGGATATGAATAGACATACTCTCCAGATATCCGTCCTGCGCTTTGCGAAAAGGAAACCAATTCCGCCTTTTCACTCTGCGCTCTGTAAATCGGCATAACCCTTTCCAGCACAGGACAGTATACGGGTTCGGCAGTTGGCCTATCGGAAAGCTCACTGTCTATCTCAATGAGCGCCGATGCCAGCCTGTCAAAGCCCTCATCCGTATCCGCAATGCTTGTCATGGCAAGTACGTAACTCCCCGCGGCCATTTCAACCTGGATTTTGTACTTTTCCAGCAGTATTTCCTTTAACCTCTCGCCGGTTATATCCGTGTTTGCAGCCGAAATAACAATTTTACCCGGATCAAAGGCATAGATATGGGGATGCTCCCCTCCCTCGTCCCTTCCCTTAAAAAGTATTTTCAAATGTGACAGGCTTTTCATCTTTTGGCTGAAACCATGCAACCGCCGGACATATCTCTCGAAAAGCTCCGTCCCCCTTTCAGACAGAAGGCTTACACAATAATCCAGACCGGCCATAAGGGGATATGAGGGACTGCTCGACTGAAATACAGCCAGCTGATATCTTATTTCTTCCGTGTCAACAAGCCCACCGTTAACATGCAGCAGAGCCGTCTGCGTAGGGGACGGCAGGGTTTTATGCATACCATGGATGACAATGTCCGCGCCCGCATCAATGGAACTGGCAGGTAAACCCGGCATAAAGCATAAATGGGCACCGTGGGCTTCGTCCACCATCAGAGGTATTTTTCTCTCATGAGCAAGTTCCGCTATAGACTCAATATGGGAAATGACCCCTTCATATGTGGGAGACGTTATGATAATCAGGCCGATATCTTCGTGCTCTTCAAGGGCCTTCCGGATCTCCTCCGGAGAAATGCTCCCGTTAATCCCAAATGCCGCATCCTGGGAGGGTTTAATATATACCGCGTCCAGCTGCATAATACCCAGTGCGTTATATACCGATTGGTGGCAGTTTCTGGCCATCAACACCCTGCCGCCCCGGGGTACACATGATGAAACTGCCGACAGAATACCGCAGGTGCTTCCGTTTATAAGGAAATAAGTGTTGTCACTATCATAAAGGGCAGCCGCTTTACTCATAGCATTTTTTAACAATCCCTTTGCCCCATGGAGCGAATCAAAACCGTCAATTTCTGTCAGGTCAATACCATATATATCAATTAGTGGTGTTAACTGCGGATTTCTTTTATGGCCGGGCATATGCATAGGATAGACTCCGGAATCCCTATATGCGTTCAGCTCGTCAAGTAAATTCATTTTACAGTCCTCCGGAAGGGTGATTGCCTTTGGCTTAAAATAACCGGGGTGTTACAGGGTTTTATCCTGTATCGCCCCGGTTGTTTTCAACCGCCCAGATATGATTTTTTTACCGAGTCGTCCGCCAGCAGCTCCCGGGCTGTGGCGGCCAGCTTCATCCTGCCGGTTTCAAGCACATAGCCTCTATCCGCTATGGTTAGGGCCATTCGGGCATTTTGCTCCACAAGCAATATAGTGGTTCCTGATTGGTTAAGCTCTTTTATTATATCAAATATCTGCTGGACCAGCATAGGCGCCAGTCCCATGGAAGGCTCATCCAGCATCAGAAGCTTTGGCCTGCTCATAAGGGCTCTGCCTATTGCAAGCATCTGCTGCTCTCCGCCGCTCAGAGTGCCCGCTGTCTGCCGTCGCCTCTCTTTGAGTCTGGGAAAGCGCCTGTATATCTTTCCAATATCTTCCTTTATATCGGATTTACTTTTATGTATATAGGCACCCATTTCAAGGTTTTCTTCAACTGTAAATTGCTTGAAAACCCTTCGCCCTTCGGGAACGTGAGCAATCCCCATCTTTACTATTTTATCAGGCTCTACGACGGAAATATTTTTGTCAAGAAAATTAATTTCTCCTGTCTTCGAGCGAAGAAGGCCTGAAATCGTTCTCAATATGGTACTTTTGCCCGCTCCATTGGCTCCTATAAGGGTAACTATCTCTCCCTCTTTTATTTCAAAGGAAACACTCTGTATGGCATGTATAGAACCATAATAAACATTTATATCGTCGACTTTAAGCATTATGTTAACCTCTCATTCCGCCTTGTGCCATTGAAGACCAGACCTGCTTATTCCCCTCTTTGCTGGCCCAAATATGCCTCTATGACAATGGGATTGTTCTTTATCTCTTCTGGCTTTCCCTGGGCTATGATAAGACCGTAATTGAGAACCAGAATACGCTCACATATTCCCATAACCAAATTCATATCGTGCTCAATAAGAATAATTGCAATGTCAAACTTATCTCTGATATCCTTGATGGTCATCATAAGCTCGGAGGTTTCGGAGGGATTCATCCCCGCCGCCGGCTCGTCCAGCAAAAGTACCTTGGGATTGGTGGCAAGAGCCCGGGCAATTTCCAGCTTCCTCTGGGCTCCGTAGGGAAGGCTGCCGGCCAGTGTATCCGCCATTTCCCGCAGGTCAAATACATCAAGCAGTTCCAGCGCCAGTTTCCTGGCGGCCTTTTCCTGCTTCCGGTATGAAGGAAGGCGCAGTATGGCGGAAAACATCGAGTAATCCATCGCATTGTGAAACGCGGTCATCACATTCTCAAGAACCGATACATTTTTAAATAATCGTATATTCTGAAAGGTTCTTGCTATCCCAAACTGAGTAACCTCATGGGTAGACTTACCTTTGGTGCTCTTTCCTGTTAAATGGATGGTGCCCCGGGACGGAGAGTATACATTGGTAAGCAAATTAAAAACCGTTGTCTTCCCCGCGCCGTTGGGGCCGATAAGTCCGACGATTTCACGGTTTGCCACCTGCACATTGAAATCATCCAGAGCTTGCAAGCCCCCGAATTTTATGCCTAGATTACATACGTCAAGTATTGGAGTCATTTGTTCTTTGCCCCCCCTTTGCGGAGAATTAGTCCTCGTATTCTCCTGAATGCGCTGTCAATTGCGGGACCCAGCGAAAAATCATACCTGCCGAAAAGCCCGGACGGCTTGAAAATCATTACGATTATAAGGAGCAGTGAATAAATGACCATTCTGTAGTCCGCGAAGCTTCTGAGAAGCTCCGGGATAACCGTCAGAACGGAAGCCGAAACCACAGATCCGATTATAGAGCCCAAGCCGCCCAGCACAACCATCACAAGTATTTCAACGGACTTCATAAATCCAAAGTTGCTGGGATCCAATATACAAAGATAGTGGGCATACAGTCCTCCGGCCACACCTGCAAAAAACGCCGATATGGCAAAGGTAACGGTTTTATAATATGTAAGCGATATGCCCGATGCTTCTGCGGCTATTTCGTCCTCTCTTATGGATATCACCGCACGGCCATGCCTCGACTTAAGCAAGGTATGTATAACGAAAATTGTTATTACGGTACAAAGGAAAACCCAGGATATACTGCTGTGCTTTTCAATGCCTCTGAGTCCGAAAGCTCCTCCCGTAAACTTCAAATTGAGTATAACAACCCTAATAATTTCACCAAATCCAAGGGTTATTATCGCCAGATAGTCCCCTCTCAGCCTCAGCGCGGGAAGACCAATAATAATTCCGGTTATTCCTGCCGCAATACCTCCGATTAATAACGCGGCGGGAAATTCAATATATACCGGAAGATCAACCGCCATTGAAAACAGGGCGGAGGCATAGGCGCCGACGGACATGAAGCCGGCATGTCCCAAGGGCAGCTGTCCTAAAAATCCGCAGGACAGATTGAGGCTTACGGCCAGAATAATATTATATCCGATTTGTATGAACATATTTGACTGGTAGCGGTTTAATATTCCGCCACTTGTCAAAAAGATAATCAGTAAATACAACAACACTACAGCCAGTGTGTTGAGCAGATATCGAAATTTATTGTTTCTTAAAATACTTTGTTTCATATCACAGCCCTTACACTTTCTCGTTTTCGGGCCGTCCGAGAATTCCGGAAGGCTTTATAATGAGTACCACTATTAATATACCAAATACTATTGCGTCGGCAAGAGCCGAGGATATGTAACCCTTTGTAAGGCTTTCGGCAATGCCGATAACAAAGCCGCCTAGTACCGCTCCGGATATTGAGCCGATACCACCGAGTACTGCGGCAACAAATGCCTTTAAGCCCAGCATCGAGCCCATCGTAGGCTCTATTTGATAGAAGGAGGAGCAATAGAGAACAGCGGCGATTGCCGCCAGACCTGAGCCTAATCCAAAAGTAAATGATATGGTGTGGTCGACATTTATGCCCATCAACTGTGCCGTATCCTTATCCTCGGAAACCGCCCGCATGGCTTTACCTATTTTTGTGTTCTTCACCAACAGGGACAGGCCAATCATCAGTATAACGGACACAACAATAGTCACAACAGCGGACATAGAGAAAACCATTCCTCCAAGCTTCAATGAGCCGGGAAAAATATTCTGAAACATCCTCGGTGTGGCTTTGAATATAAGCTGAACTGCGTTTTGGAGAAAAAAGCTCACGCCAATAGCTGTAATCAGAAGCGATATCCTCGCGTAATTTCTCAGAGGTTTATATGCGACTTTTTCTATCACCATGCCCAAAACCGCACAGAATACAACGGCACCCAGTACAGCAGCCCAGGCAGGCGCGCCAAGCCTTGACATCGTATACCACGTGAAATATGAACCTACCATAATGATTTCACCGTGGGCAAAGTTTATCAGCTTTACAATTCCGTATACCATTGTATAGCCCAGTGCAACCAGAGCATATATGCTGCCTATCTGGATGCCGTTAATTATCTGATTTAAAATGGTCATGGAATCATTCCTCTTTAATCAAATCATTCAAACAGGTCGTATTTGCTGCTGTACGGATTCGTTCAAAGGGCGGACCTTTGTCCGCCCCTGGACTCTTGCCCGCCCTTTGGACTTGCCCGCAGGCCGGTTTGTACCGCCCTGTCTGAATTAAAAATAATGTATATTTCTGTCTATAGATAATCAGTTTGCAGCAATCTTGCCGTACAGTTCATAGGTGGCGTCGCCGTCCTTGTAAACAATCTTTATTATGGACAGCTCCTTAATCGTATTGTTGTTTTCATCAAATGTCAGGTGTCCGGTAACCGTTGTCATATCTGTTGCCGATATGGCATCAATGATAGCCTGGTGGCACTCCGCCGAGTTATCAATTTTCATGCCTGAATCCGCGACAGACTTAATCGCCGCGCACATAATCATTGCGGCATCGTATCCGAGAGCGGCAAGAGCGTTGGGTTCCTCACCGTACTTATCCTTAAAATCATTGACAAAGTTTTGTACTATCTCTGCAGAATCACCCACAAAATAGTGGTTTGAGAAATAGATACCGTCCAGAACGGATTTATCCGCACCTTCTATGGAAAGCACGCCGTCCGTTCCGTCAACTCCGAGTAAAGTCGCAGTTATACCCATGTCCTTTGCCTGTCTTGCTATCATGTAGCAGGGGTTATAATAATCGGGAATAAACAATACATCAGGATTGGCCGAGCCTATATTTGTCAGCTGAGCCTGGAATGCCACGTCATCCTTTCCATAAGCCTCTGTCGCTACTATTTCAAGTCCCAATTCATTGGCAGTCTCAACAAAGGCATCTTTCAGTCCAACGGAATATGCGTCAGAGCTGTTATAGATGACAGCGGCTGTTTTCGCGCCCAGGTCCTCATATGCCAGCTTTGCCATTGTAGAGCTCTGGTCAGGGTCCTGGAAGCAGGCGCGGAACATATTTTTACCATAAGAGGTGACATCGGGATGTGTAGCCGTGGGAGTAAGCATGGGCATATTGTCAGCTACCGAAGCCTGTGCAACTGCGAAGGTCGGTGTTGAGGTGACGTCACCGATGATAGCAACAACCTCATCATCGTTTACAAGCCTGTTGTAGGCATTGACAGCCTCTGTCGGGTCTCCCTTTTCATCCAAAATTATGAGCTTTATAGGCGTACCGTTAACTCCGCCCTCGGCATTGAACTTGTCAACATAGAGTTCAACAGCGTTTTTTACGGCTGTGCCGTAAACCGCCACGTCGCCGGTCAGGGGAGCCAGAAGGCCCACTTTAATTGCCTCGCCGGTGGCCGCATCGGGAGCGTCTGTTCCTGCCGGCGCCTCTGTCTTATTGCCTGCACAGCCTCCAAAAATGGTTAAGCATGTGGCCAGAATTAAAACCAATATGAATAGCCGTCTTTTCATGTTTTCCTCCTGTTAAGTATAATAGTATCGATAGTATCTGCTGTATCAAGCGGTCTGATGCTCTGCTTTAATCCCCGGGAAATCACTTTTGTGTATATCCCCTTAAGTATAGGAATTATAATATCTGAATAATTATTTGTCAATAAATTTAATGCATCGCTTTAAATAGTTAAATTTTTAAATCGATATTTTCTATTCTAACACAAGATGAGACTCATCGCCAACACAATATAGTAATTTTTTATGTTTGTTTTTTCCAAACAACATCCACTGAACAGATGGGTTTTGCGAAACGCATTTGCAAAAAGAACATATTTTCTCTTTTTGACGGGTAAAACAAGCCTGTTTTGCCCGTTTCATATACATTTGTCGACTGCCTGAATGGATTTGCGGACATACGCCGCAAACAGGCATTAATTATGAAGGATAAGCCGATTTTTTACCAAAATACGCAAAAACAAGTGCTCTGTCGGACCTTATTGCATGAAAAGGCCTGTCTGAGCACTATAATTTTGATATAAAAGCTGTGCAAAAACCCTCCCGCACCCAGCCTGCCACCTCAAGAAGCCTTCGTCAGAACTGTCGGCGGTTGTATAGGGGATATGCGCTCCCGGTGAATATAAATCCAAAAACGGGATGAGGCTTAAACCGGTACACTATTTTATAAGTTTTGCCGCCTTGGCCAGCTCCAGAAGAGGTATACACGCAAAAGACAGCGCCAATCCAATAATATATGCTTTTGCGGGCAGGTACACCAGGTCAAACGCCGCAGAAACCGGGGTAAAGAGTACCAGCGCCATAAGTGCGGCGGATATCGCCGCCGCTATATTCAGTTTCCGGTTTGAAAACACCCCTATTCTAAACAGGGATTTGTATGATCTCATGTTAAATGCCTGGAATATTTGTGACAGTGCAAGAATCATGAAGGCCAGCGTACGTCCGCCTTCCACGCTCCCATAAATATTCTCACCTGTAATAAACCCGGCAAGGGTGATAAAGGCAAATAAAAAACCGTATATTCCCACCCTGATACCGGTGCCATGGGCAAATAATCCTTCATCTTTAGGGCGTGGCTTTTCTTTCATAATGTCCTTATCAACACTTTCCATACCAAGAGCGATAGCCGGCAAGCTGTCTGTAACCAGATTGATCCAAAGCAACTGCAAGGGCAAAAGCGGCGTTTTCCCCCACAGAATCATGGCAAAAAATACCGTCAGTATCTCGCCGAAATTGGTCCCTAGAAGATATCCGATTACTTTCTTAATGTTGGCATATATGCCCCGCCCTTCTCTGACAGCCTCCACAATAGTCGCAAAATTGTCGTCTGTCAGCGTCATATCCGCCGCGCCCTTCGCCACATCGGTGCCGGTTATACCCATCGCACACCCAATATCCGCGGCTTTCAGAGCAGGAGCATCGTTAACGCCGTCGCCGGTCATGGCAACAATCTCTCCCTGACGCTGCCAGGCATGCACAATTCTGATTTTATTCTCAGGGGAAACCCTGGCGTAAACCGAGATGTTTCTGACTCTGGCATCCAGCTGCTCATCAGTCAGGGCGTCCAGCTGAGCGCCTGTAAGAGCGTCATCCCCCTCGCTGTATATACCAATCTCCCGCGCTATGGCCGCTGCTGTCACCACATGGTCACCGGTAATCATAACAGGCTTTATGCCAGCCTCGCGACAAAGAGCCACAGCCTCCGCGGCTTCCGGCCTGGGCGGGTCTATCATTCCCACCATTCCGGCAAATATCAGGTCCTTTTCAAGGTTTTCCGGAGTTGGCTTTTGCGGAACCCGCTCGATTTCCTTGCAGGCTATTGCCAGAACCCGCAGCGCGTCCTTTGCCATTGCCTCATTGACTTTTTCTGCAGCTTCAATATTGCCGGAGATACACCGGGACGCCAGTGCGTCAAAGGCCCCTTTTACGATAACGATGTTTTTACCTTCAATATTATTGACGGAGGTCATTAGCTTCCGATCCGAGTCAAAGGGCAAAACCGCCAGGCGAGGATATTTTGAAATGAGTTCTTCCTTGGTCAAACCATTTTTATATGCCGCGTATATAATGGAGGTTTCGGTAGGGTCTCCTATATGCTCCACTTCACTGTCCTTCACCGTAATGGCGGCTTCAGAGCAGAGAGTTCCTAATATCAGGAGCTTTTTAACACTCTCGGAGTTATTCTCCGATACTGCCTCCGGCTCGTCAGCGCCGTCCACATAGGCTTTAACGAGGGTCATCCTGTTTTGGGTGAGTGTGCCGGTCTTATCCGAGCATATTACCGAGGCTCCGCCAAGGGTTTCTACGGCCGGAAGCCTTCGTATTATCGCGTTTCGCTTAACCATTCTCTGGACACCTATTGATAATACAATGGTCACGATGGCCGGAAGCCCCTCCGGAATGGCTGAAACCGCAAGGGATACCGCGGTCATAAACATCTCAAGTATCTGCTTGCCCTCAATAATTCCAATTATAAATACTATGGCACAGGCAGCAAGGGCAATTATTCCGAGCTTTTTACCCAAAACCGAGAGCTTTTTCTGCAGTGGAGTATCCGACTCAGCCTCGTTATCAAGCAGCCCGGCTATTCTTCCCATTTCGGTTTTCATACCTGTTGCAGTCACAACAGCCGTCGCCGAGCCGTATGTGATTGTGCAGCCTGAATAGACCATGTTAAGTCTGTCGCCCAAGGGGGCATTTTCTTCCACAGCCGCCTGACTGTCCTTCTCTGAAGGCACCGATTCACCGGTCAGAGCGGATTCTTCTGATTTGAGGCTGCCAGACTTTATAAGCCTTGCATCCGCCGGAACAAAATCGCCTGCTTCAAGACGTATGATATCCCCAGGCACCAGCTCGGCAGCGTCGACAATGTGCTCCTTTCCTTCCCTTATGACTCTTGCATGAGGGGCGGACATCTTTTTGAGGGCTTCCAGTGCCTTTTCCGCCTTGCTTTCCTGCAGGACTCCCATAACAGCGTTCAGCACCACAATAAGCACTATCAACAGCGGCTCAATAAATTCCTTTATCTCTCCTTCCGTGCAGGCCACTATAAAAGAAATTGCCGCCGCCGCGATAAGAATTAAAATCATGACATCCCTGAACTGGTCCAGGAACCTGCGAAGCAACGTCTTTTTCTTTTTTTCCTCCAGTCTGTTCTCCCCATATCTGGCTCTGCGCTCAAGAACCTGCGATTGAGTCAAACCCTTTGCAGTATCGGTATTAAGCTCTCCCACAAGCTCCTGGAGCTTGACATAATGCGATAGCATTCAACCATCTCCCGTTGAAAGGTTTTTATTTAATACCAGCCCTGAGGCCATTTGGAATATCGGTCTGATTTACCTGCCCATATTTACACGGCAGTCTTTCATTATATGCAAAAATAAGAGTTTTACCATTTGTGCGAGTTTATAAAAAAATCAAGACTTTTATTGCCAAAAAAATTCGACAATAAAAGTCTTGCTTTAAAACAATAGCGGGTCTTTCGGCCGTAATGACGCCAGTTGTAACGGAAAAAGATTATTCCGTAAGCTACTCCCTTTTATTTATCCTCTATTCAAGACAAAACTAGCATATAACTCAAGCTTTGTCAATTGCTTTTTTTAGTTGTTTTTGTCGATTGATATCTGTATAGTACAGTGCCTTATTCCGGTGCCACGGGGAGGCAAAAGGGGCTGTCGCCGAGAATACACATTCTGTGCGACGCCCCTCGTTTTTTCTAATCGGCAGGCTGGGAGACCCTTTCAAACTGGCTGTTATAGAGCTGAGCATAAAAGCCGTTTTCAGCCATGAGCTCATCGTGGGTTCCCTGCTCTACTATATCGCCGTCCCTCATACAGAGTATGAGGTCCGCGTTTCTTATGGTGGAAAGCCTGTGGGCAATTATAAAGCTGGTTCTGCCCTTCATGAGATTGTCCATTGCCCTTTGTATCAGTATCTCGGTTCTTGTGTCAACGGAGCTGGTAGCCTCGTCGAGTATCAGGATTTTTTTATCTGCCAGTATGGCCCGGGCTATGGTAAGCAGCTGTTTCTGGCCCTGTGATATATTTGAAGATTCTTCGTTTATAACCATCTGATAGCTGCCGGGCAGTGTTCTGACAAAATGGTCCACCTGAGCAGCCTTCGCCGCTTTGACAACCTCCTCGTCGGACGCGTTTAAATTGCCGTAGCGAATGTTTTCCATGATAGTTCCGTTGAAAAGCCAGGTGTCCTGCAAAACCATACTCAGTACCGAGCGTAAATCCTTCCGGGCAAACTCCGCAATATTGTAGCCGTCTATGTATATGGCACCGTCATCTAAATCATGGAAGCGCATCAGAAGCTTCACCATCGTGGTTTTGCCCGCTCCGGTGGGTCCGACTATGGCTATTTTCTGGCCAGCCTTAACGGAAGCCGAGAAGTCCTTTATTACAGGTTCGTCCTTGTTATAAGAGAACTTCACATGGTCAAAGCTGACATCTCCCTTTATTTCCATTTTGCTCATCTCATAGCGGACTTCCCCGTCGGTCTCCTCTTCTTCATCAAGGAACTCGAATACACGTTCCGCAGCGGCCGCCATAGACTGCATCTGGCTTGATATATTTGCTATTTGTCTGATGGGTTGGGTGAAGCTGCGAATATACTGGAGAAATGCCTGGATATCGCCCACCATCAATGCCTTTGCGGCTGTCATATAGGCACCAAGGATGCAGATTACCACATATCCTATGTGCTCGATTATATTCATTATGGGCATCATAAGACCGGTTAAGAACTGGGCCCTCCAGGCGGAATTATAGAGCTTGTCATTGAGTTCATCAAATTCTCTCAGAGCCCTTTCTTCCCCACTGAAAGCCTTTATAACCGTATGCCCGCCGTACATCTCCTCCACATGGCCGTTAACGGCTCCCAAATATTTCTGCTGGTTCCTGTAGTGTTTTTGAGAAAGCTTTACTGTGAGCATTGTGAATATGGCGCTCACTGGTATCATACACATGGCCACCAGTGTAAGCTTCCAGCTTATCGAAATCATCATAATGAGGACAAAGACAAGCGTGGCAATTGTGCGAATGGACTGGGTAATGCTGTTGGTCATCCCCTGAGTCATCGTGTCCACATCGTTGGTTATTCTTGACAGGACCTCTCCGTGGGTCATGGTATTAAAGTATTTGACCGGCAACCGGTTTATTTTTTCCATCATGGTGTTCCTGAGGTTATAGCCGATTTTTGTGGATATTTCCGCTATAATAAACCCTTGCAGGTATGAAAACACCATGCTGACAATATACAGGCCAAGGAGTGTTATAATTATGCTCCCGATATACTCGAAATCTATACCTTTGCTGCCGCCCGTTGCCATCTCCATAACTCCCCTGGACAGCTCATTTGTAATCAGAGAGAGTATTTTAGGACCGACTGCCGTGAAAACCGTTGTGGCGGCCGAGCAGAAGGCCACAAGCAGAAGATGCCATTTAAAGGGGGACACATAGCCTATTAGCTTTTTAATGCTGCCCCTGAAGTTTTTGGGTTTCTCTCCACCCATCATTATGGGTCCTCTCGGTCCTCTTGGCCGCCGTCCCGGAGGCATTCTGTTGGGCATGGAGTTCTTCGGCGGGTGCGGTCCAGGAGGCATTTTGTCTTTTGCGCCATGAGACCCATTTACCTTGGATTCATTCATGCCAATTCCTCCTTTGACAGCTGACTTTCAGCTATTTCTCTGTATTCTTCACATGTTTTTAACAGCTCGGAATGGGTGCCCCTGCCCACTATTCTCCCATCGTCCAGAACAATAATCTGGTCTGCGTTCATAATGGTGCTCACGCGCTGAGCAACGATGAGAACCGTGGCGTCTGAGGTATAGTTATGAAGGGCACTTCTTAAAGCTGCGTCAGTCTTATAGTCCAGGGCAGAAAAGCTGTCGTCGAATATGTATATGGGGGGATTTTTTACAAGAGCGCGGGCTATCGAAAGCCTCTGCTTTTGTCCACCGGACACATTATCTCCGCCCTGGGCAATCTCACTGCTCAGACCCTCCTTCTGATGGAACACAAAATCCTCAGCCTGCGCAACCCTAATGGATTCTCTGATTTCCTCCTCGGTTGCCTCTTCTTTTCCGTATCTCATGTTGGAGCCTATATCTCCGCTAAACAGTACACCCTTCTGAGGTACATAACCTATATTTCTTCTGAGCTCCTCCTGCGAGATATCTCTGATATCAATACCGTCAATTTCTATGGAGCCTTCGGTCACATCATAAAACCGAGGTATAAGGTTTACCAGGGTTGATTTTCCGGAGCCGGTGGAGCCTATAAACGCTGTCGTTTTCCCCGCCTCCGCAGTAAAGGATACATTGCTTATAACACAGCTCTCAGCATCCCGGTATTTGAAGGACACGTTATTAAACGTAATGCGACCCTTTGCCCTTCCGCCAAGTGTTTTAAGGTTTTTGCCATCGGTAATCTCCGGCTCAGTATCGAGAACCTCCCGGATACGTCCGGCTGAGACCAGGGCACGGGGTACCATCATGAACATCATGGCTATCATTAGAAATGCCATGATTATCTGTGTGGCATATTGCATGAAGGCAAGCATGTCACCAAGCATAAGCTTTGACAGGCCGACCTGCTTTCCGCCCAGCCATATGATGAGCAGAGTGAAGCAGCCCATCAGGAAACTCAGCGTTGGGTCCATAAGAGCCATCATGCGCTCAACAAACCTGTGGGTATTTCTCATCTCGCGGTTTGCTTTCTCAAAACGGCTCTCTTCTCTCTCCTCATTTCCGAATGCCCTTATTACCATCAGTCCTGTAAGATTTTCACGGGACACCCGGTTGAGGTTGTCCAGGAGTTTTTGCATCAGCTTAAACTTCGGAACAACCGTTGAGAAAAGAGTTATCTGCAGCGCCATAAGAATTACAACTGCCACCGCAATTATCCAGCTCATGGAATAGCTTTTGTTAACCGCCATGACAATGCCGCCAATACCCATGATGGGGGCTGAACACAGCATCCTTATTCCCATCATGGCAAACATCTGCACCTGCTGAACATCATTAGTGCTTCTTGTTATCAGTGAGGCAGTTGAAAACCTGTCTATTTCCGTATGGGAAAAAGATTCCACCTTCTT
The DNA here is from genome assembly GCA_012520295.1 of Clostridiales bacterium. GTDB lineage: Bacteria > Bacillota > Clostridia > Oscillospirales > Oscillospiraceae > JAAYOP01. Next base: position 77,847 of record JAAYOP010000088.1, read on the forward strand.
GAATATATCCCTGCGCATCCGTCTTCCGATACCGGCCGACACTCTTGCGCTTATAAATCCTACGGATATTGTGGCTACAACACCTATCAGTATGACCACAAACATTTTCAGCCCTGTATTGAGTATGGAATTAGTTTGAATTTTTTTTGTATTTGCCCCAAGCTCCGAGTAAAACTGCTTTGTGAAGGTTATACCCATTTCCGCACCGTGCAAAAACACAGTGCCCTGGGCCTGGGAAATGGCAGCCTCCGCAGCCGGTCGATCCAAATTGTCAAACATGGAGTATATTTCATCTATACTCATCTCGGCGAAATTCACGTCTCCGCCTTCTCCGGTCTGATTTCCCAGCCCGGATTTCACGTATTCGGAGAATGATACCACGGCTTTTCCGTATATCAGCGACAGTTTGTTTATCAGCTCCTCATTGTCGGAAGCAACATTGAGCAGGTAAGCGGGCTTCTCCGACAGTGCCGTGAACTCCTCCGTTGCTCTTTTACTTTCTTCCGAACCGGGATAAGCCAATTCATAGGCGCTTTCAAACTGAGCTTTATCATCCTCAGACATAAATGCGATAACAAGGCCATAGGCATCCTCGCTCATTGCCCTTGGCACAGCGTCTCTAATGCCGCCTCGCATTATTCCTACATTTACAATCTCACTCATGTAGTTCGGCAGTGCAAGATCGGCAAAATTCTGGATAAAGAGTAAAGCTACCGCTATGCAAGCCAAGACCGCAAAAGGCTTCAAATACTTTAATATAAGTTTCAAGCCAATTTCTCCCTTTCAGCATTTATAAGGCATAATCCTGATTATAGCCTCTCTTAAACGCGCTAATATTCAATTCCGCCAGCTTAGCCGGCACAAACCGGGTGATAAGGGCTTCCCAATCGATATTCTCCAGCTCCAGCAGTCTTGCCAAAGCGCCGAGCAGACATATGTTCTGTACCTTTATGTTGCCCATTTCCTCAGCAATCTGCCCTGCCGGAACCAGTGTTACATTTCCTGTTACGTTGTTGAGCACCCGGTGAGCATCATGGGGATATTCGGACTGTCCGAGCAGCACAGGCATGGAGTATATCTCCCTTGTGTCCATAACAATCCTGCCGCCCTTTTTAAGATATGGCAAGGCTCTGAGAGCCTCGGCTTTTTCAAAGGCCAGTATTATATCTGCCTCGCCCAGGCCGATATTCGGAGCATATACCCTGTCTCCATATTTCAGCTGTGTGTTTACCGTGCCGCCTCGCTGGGACATCCCGTGTATTTCGCTCATTTTAACATCATAACCACAGCCAACCAGGGCTTCCGCCAGTATCTTCGCCGTCAGTATAATGCCCTGCCCACCTACTCCGGTCATTAAAATACTTTTTGTCATCTTCCGCCCTCCACTCTGGAAATGGCATCGAATTTGCACATCTGGGCGCAAAGCTCACATCCCGTGCAGCTTGCCGGATCTGCAATTATCGCCTTTTTATTCTCAAAAGCCATGGCCGGGCATGCTATTTTCATACATGCCTTGCAGCCCCTGCACTTATCCTGGTCTATCACGCAGCGAGCTCCCCTGTTAGCCTTTATAACCTCCTTGAGAAGAGCGCAGGGCCTCTTAGCGACGATTACAAATATACCCTCCGTTTCAAGGGCTTCGTCAATTGCCGCTCCCATCTGTTCCTGGTCAATTGGGTCCACAATTTTAACACGGCTTTTGTCTATACCCGTGGAGTATATCATCTGCACTATGTCTATGGCAGGCACCTCATACCCCATCAGGTCCTTCTGTGTGCCGGCATTTTCCTGATGCCCCGTCATAGCGGTTATGCTGTTGTCCAATACACACAGGCAAACATCCGCACAGGTATGGACCGCGTCCAACAGGCTTGTAAAGCCTGAGTGGTAAAATGTGGAGTCTCCCAGGATACCAAATACCTTTCTCTTGTCACCTTGAAGCTTGGCGGCTTTGGACAGGCCAATAGGTATCGAAAACCCGGAACCCATGCATATACCGATATCGAAGCCGTAAAAGGGCGCATTCACACCGAGTGAATAGCATCCTATATCTCCCACCGCGATTATTTTGTCCTTGCGCACAGACATGGCGTAATAAAAACCTCTGTGGGGACATCCCGCGCACAGTACGGGAGGACGGGGCGGTGCGTTTATCCCGGCTTCGTATATTTCGGGCTCGGCCTCCAGGCCAAAGGCCTGCCTGATCTTATGGGCATCAAGCTCTCCCTGGCAGCCCAGCATCTCTTTACCTGTGCAGGGTATGCCCAGAGCTTTCACATATGACTCCAGATAACCTTCGCCCTCTTCTATTATGTAAACCTTCTCCAGCCCGGCAGCAAATTCCCGTACCAGCCTGTCTGAAATTGGGTATGTAATCCCCAGCTTCAGGTAGTTCACACTGTCTCCAAAGGCTTCCTTCGCGTGCATATACGATATTCCCGATGAAATAACCCCTATGGATGAGCCGTTATCCTCCACCCTGTTGAGGGGCGAGGAATATGCATATTCCTTCAGCCTGTTCAGGTTTTGCTCAACGGCAACATGCCTCTTTCTGGCGTTGACGGGCAGCATGGCATATTTCTCAGGCTTTGAGGTGTATGCCACAGGGGGCGCCCCAGCCCTTTCGCCAAGCTCAACTACGCTCTTGGAATGACAGACTCTTGTGGTCATCCTCAGGAGCATAACCAGATCAAATTTCTCACCCAGCTCAAAAGCTGCTTTTGTAAATTCTTTGCACTCCTGTGAATCCGAGGGCTCCAGCATTCCCAGCTTCGCGTGGGGCGCATACAGCCTGTTGTCCTGTTCATTTTGAGAGCTGTGACAACCCGGATCGTCTGCCGACACTATCAAAAGACCCGCGTTGACGCCTGTATAGGCAGCTGAGAAGATGGGATCACTTGCCACATTCATCCCCACATGCTTCATAGCCGCAAGCGCCCTGACCCCGCCGATAGAAGCGCCAATCGCAATCTCGGTTGCTGTTTTTTCGTTATTTGCCCATGTGCAATAGATCTCGTCCTTGTACAAGGAAATGTTCTCAAGAATCTCAGTACTTGGTGTGCCCGGATAAGCGGCCGCAACCGATACTCCCGCTTCCCAGGCACCTCTTGCTACGGCTTCATCACCGCTCATAATGACTCGTTGCATAGAATCTCTCCTATTGCCGGCTTTTAATTAATGTCTGCTGAACAATTCCAAAACGCATTTGCTCAGTGAACATTAATTAGCCGATTAACAAATTTTTTATCCATTCTAACATATAGAATACTAAATTACAAACATTAAATTTTATATAAGATTCATATAAAAGGAAGAAATGTTTGTCTATTTTTCTATTTTGTTGTATTTCTATTTTTTGGGTCGCGACAGACTTGAATAAACATTAAAAAACCCCGGAAACCTGGCTCCGGGGTGTATATGTATTCACAGCCTTATCTGAAAAGGGAAAGCAATACTCCCGCCGCAACTGCAGAGCCGATTACACCTGCCACATTGGGGCCCATTGCGTGCATAAGCAGGAAGTTTCGGGGATTTTCCTTCTGGCCAAGCTTTTGGGAGACCCTGGCTGCCATGGGAACGGCAGAAACTCCGGCTGAGCCTATCAGCGGGTTTATCTTATCTTTCAGGAATAAATTCATAAACTTGGCGAGTAAAACTCCGCCCGCGGTCCCGAAGGCAAAAGCTACTATTCCAAGGACCATAATCATAATCGTTTCCAGTGTCAAGAACTTATCGGCAACGGCGGAAGCTCCCACCGAAAGGCTGAGGAAAATCGTAACTGTATTTATCAGGGCATTTTGCACCGTTTCCGCCAGCCTGTCCGTCAGTCCTGTCTCCCTGAGCAGATTGCCCAGCATAAGCATACCTATGAGAGTCAGCGCATCGGGCACTATTAATGATACTACTATCGTAACAACAATAGGAAAGAGGATTTTTTCTCTTTTTGAGACTTCACGGAGCTGTTTCATTTCAATGACACGCTCTTTTTTCGTTGTAAGAAGCTTTATAATCGGCGGCTGAATAAAGGGCACCAATGCCATATACGAATAAGCCGCTATGGCTACGGCTCCAAGCCTGTGAGGAGCCATTAAAGTTGCCACCAATATGGCTGTGGGCCCGTCCGCCCCGCCAATTATGCCGATTGCCCCCGCCTCCTGGGAGGTGAAGCCCAGAAGTATAGCTCCTATAAATGTTATGAAAATCCCAAGCTGGGCAGCGCCCCCCAACAATAGGGACTTGGGATTGGCTATAAGGGGACCAAAGTCCGTCATTGCCCCTATTCCCATAAAAATAAGAGGAGGCAGAATGCCCCATTTGTTCAGAGTATAAAAATAGTAAAACAGGCCGCCCTCTTCAAAAATAGTTGAGCCAAACAGGTTTGAGAGCAGCATCCCCATTGAAATCGGAACCAGAAGCAAAGGCTCGAATTTCTTGCCTATGGCAAGATATAAAAGAACACAGGCTATAACAATCATAATAAGGTTTCTGTAGTCAAACTGTGCAAAACCGGTGCTCATGATAATTCGTTCAATAGCATCAAGCATTCAGTACCTCCATGTGCGTGGTGACAAATCCGCGCCGTATAATACAATTTTTCTTCATTTAAACCGCCCTCTGGTCGGCTATGGCCCCCCGTCATTCAGTTTGTGAGGGCGGGCCTCCCGTGTTCTGAGAAGAAGCAGACCCGTGCCCGGCAGCGGTGCTCTTTTCCCTGCCTCCTGCAACACGAAGAAGTTTTATTATCAGCATTATAATGCTCAGAACCACCATGCATATGACTAGACCCAAAATCATAACGATAATCGAACCAAGAAGCTTATCTCCCAGTCCCATTGCCCTGAGAAGCTGAGGGTCCTTCATACTGTCCATTATCTGCATTTTAACACCTCCTGTATATACTCTTAGAGAGGAATATTCCCGTGCTTTTTTGAAGGCAGGCTTTGCCTTTTGCCCTCCAGTATATCCAGAGCATTTACAACTCTGATGCGGCTCTCACAGGGCTCGATAATATCATCCACATAGCCCATCTCCGCCGCTTTATATGGGCCCGAAAACTTCTCCCTGTACTCGGCTATCTTTGCTTTTCTAGTCTCCTCGGGGTTTTCAGACGCTTCAATTTCCTTTTTAAATATGATGTTAGCCGCCCCCTCGGCGCCCATCACAGCAATTTCCGCAGTCGGCCAGGCATAGGCCAGGTCCGCTCCCAGCCCCTTGCTGCACATTGCGATATATGCTCCGCCGTATGCTTTTCTTGTCACAATACTGATTTTCGGGACTGTGGCTTCGCTGTATGCGTATAGCATTTTGGCCCCATGCCGGATAATGCCCCCGTATTCCTGATCCGTACCGGGCAGAAAACCGGGTACATCGGCAAGAGTCAGCAGGGGAATGTTGAAGGCGTCACAGCGTCTGATAAATCTGGCGGCCTTGTCCGAAGCGTTTATGTCCAGACATCCTGCCAGATACTTCGGCTGGTTAGCTATTATCCCGATTGTTTTTCCGTTCACCCTGCCAAAGCAGGTGATTATGTTTGGAGCATATCTGGACTGTACATCCATGATATGGCCGTCATCCACAATAGCTTTAATTATATCATACATATCATACGCTTTATTGGGATTATCGGGAATTATTGTGTTCAACTCATATGCCACCCGGTTGATATCGTCGGTACACAAATAAACCGGGGGCTTTTCAAGATTGCTGGAGGGCAGGAAGGATAAAAGCCTTTTTATTTCTTCTATACAGGACTCATCATCTTTCGTGATAAAGTGGGCAACGCCGCTTTTTTCATTGTGAATCGCCGCGCCCCCCAGTTCCTGGGCGGTGACTTCCTCCCCAGTAACGGTTTTTATCACATCCGGGCCTGTAATAAACATATTGGAGGTTTTATCCACCATGAAAATAAAATCCGTTATGGCGGGTGAATATACGGCACCACCGGCGCAGGGTCCCATAATCGCCGATATCTGCGGTATAACCCCGGAGGATATGGTATTGCCGTAGAATATTTTGGCAAACCCGTTCAGGGAGTTTACCCCCTCCTGAATACGAGCTCCGCCCGAATCCAGCAGACCTATAACAGGACAGCCGTTTGTAAGGGCGCTCTCCTGTACCTTGACGATTTTTTCGGCATGGTATTCCCCCAGAGAACCTCCCTGAACGGTAAAGTCCTGGGCAAAGGCATAGACCATCCTGCCGTAAACCCTGCCATATCCGGTAACAACGCCTTCTCCGGGTATCTCCTTTTTATCCATGCCAAAATCGGTGCTTCTGTGCCTGACAAAGGTATCCAGCTCCACAAAGGTACCTTCGTCAAACAGAAGATTCAGCCTCTCCCTGGCGGTCAGTTTCCCTTTCCGGTGCTGGGCCTCAATGTTCTTTTGCCCGCCTCCGGCATGAATTTTCGCTCTCTTTTCCCTGAGTTGCTCAATCCTGTCCATATATCATACTCCATCATAATAGCATAAAACCTAAGCTGCTCTCAAGCTGCCGGCAAATCAA
>JAAYOP010000089.1 GCA_012520295.1 Clostridiales bacterium
CATCTTGCATGCATCTCCTTGTTTTTATGTTGGTTTACAAACTCATCTTAACAGGTTTCGCATGCAGGGGGAATAGGTTTTGCTATTCCTCCTTTATTTTTGCCAATTATAATTTTACACTAAGTGCTTTTTACATAGGAAATGCCCGCAGCCCGGCGGCTCACTTTCCGGCCCTGAGGGCATTGAGAGCGGTTATTGCGGCCAGGGCGGCTTCAAGAGCGAGCCCGCCCCAGAGGGGAATATACCCTGTCAGGCACAGGGCGGCTGCGAGGATTTTTCCGCAGACCGAAAGGAATATATTCATCCTGATTATTCTGCCTGTAGCCGCGGCAATCAGAGCGGCCTGGGCCACCATGAGGGGCGAATCGTGAAGTATATGAACGTCTGAGGCTTCAATTGCGCTATCAGTACCGGCAGAGCCTACGCAAATCCCCATGTCCGATTGCATAAGGGCCGGACCGTTGCCAATACCATTGCCAACAAATGCGGTCGGATTGTTTTTACTCCCCTCTTTTTTGGCGGCTTCAAGGAGGCTAAGCTTTTCCTCGGGCAGGCACTCGGAGTGAAACTCTTTTATTCCCAGGGCGATAGCCAGCCTTCTTGTGGAGTATGCCTTGTCCTCCGAGAGCATGACAATGCGCCTGGCGCCTAGCTTCTGAAGCTGAAAAATCGCCGAGGGGGCATCTTCCTTTACCGTATCTGACAGCAGTATTCTGCCCGCGTATTTGCCGGCCGCCGCTACATGTATAACGCACTCATCCTCTGAGTCGTCCCCGGTGGGAATGCCGAGCCTATCCATAAAAACGGTGTTTCCGCAGGATATTTCAATGCCCTTGACCATGATGCTTATTCCGGTCCCATTGTAGTTTCTAAAGCCTGAGATAAGAGACCTGTTAATCTGTCCGTCAAAGGCATCTATCACGGCGGAGGCGTGAGGATAGTTTGAAAACGCCAGGGCGTGGGCCGCCATAATGACAAGGGCCTGGGGCTCAATGCCCTCCGGCTCAATGGATACCACCTTATATTTTCCGGTGGTAAGGGATCCTGTTTTGTCAAATATGAAGGTTTTAGTTTTATTTAGCTTAATTACCGACAGGGGATCTTTAAAAATTATGCCTTTTTTCAAAGCACCTGCCACAGCCATGTGAGCTGTGAGGGGAACTGAAATGAGCACGGCGCAGGGGCATAAGAGGGATAATAACAGCAATGATCTGTGTATCCAGTCTGCGAAGCTTCCGATATAGGTGACAAACTGCAGAAGAAAGAAAGCGACGACGGCTCCTGTGGCAACCGGTGTATAGACCTTAAAAAACCGCAATAAGCATGGTGCGGTTTTGGCTCCGGAGCCGAATTGACCCTCCTTTTCCGTATAATCAAGAAGTCTGGTGGCGGCGGACCGGGAAAAAGAGGCGGTGGCCTTTACCATGACGGGTATGGAAATATTGTAATAGCCCGATAAAACGGTATCGCCCGGTGAGAGCTTAACCGGCGCTGTTTCTCCGGTAATGGCCGATGTGTCCATGGAGGTCTCTCCGGAAAGGATTATCCCGTCTATTAAAACGGGCTTGTTTGGTTCCAGCAGAACAATGGAGCCTGGGGCAACCTGCCTGAGGGGAACGGCAATCAGCCGGCTGTCTCTTAAAATGAGAACAGTTTCGGGCACAGAAATTAAAAGTTTCCGTATGGCTCTTCGATAGATTGCGCGTACCCGGAGGGGGAGAAGGTCTCCAAGTCTGGACAGGATGAGAATAGCCGCGCATTCATATGTATGGCCCGTCACCAGTGCCCCACAGCAGGCAGCTATCGTTATAACGCTTTTATCAAAGACGTTAAGGGAGACTATCCCTGTCACGGCTTTTATAATTATGTCCAGACCGGCCATAAGAAAAGCGATTATATAAATACATATACTGACCCGCTCAGACAGCGGAAGTAAAGCCGACAGCAAAAACATTCCGGCGGAAACAACAAGACGTGCAGCTAAAAACAACCCGCCCAGGCTTCGCTTGTCACGATTATTCACACTTTCTGTTTTTTCGCCGGCTCCTGCCATATTTGGGTGAACAACCTGAATATCCCGCTCAAGCTCGCTTACATTCTTAACCATATTTCACCGTTCTTTCCGTCATATTATAGACAATAAGACATACAAATGTAAATATATGGTATCAAAACTGGAAAGGAATGTAAAGCAAAATGCGCCCAAAGCCTTTAACTTTCTGACGCATTTTTCGCCATAAGGCGAGCTTTTTATATTAAATTATTCATCGGGAAGCAAGAAAAATACTGGTATCGCTCGAAAAATTTGAAACGCTGTAGTTTATTAAAACCATGTCAATTTGGTTTTCTTCGATATATTCAGCGATGCTGAACTTGTAATAGCGCAAATCTATAAGATGGATTTCCGAAAAATGCCCCAGCAGGAAGGGTAGCTGACAGTCCGTATAGGAATCTCTCAAAATCAGCAGTTTCGGGGCGTCCTTATCACTGTATCCGGCTTTTACCTTAAGCAGGGGGGTATTGCCTCCCAGAAAGAATGAGTATTTGTCCTTTTTATCAAGAGCCGAATAGTCATAGAGGGCTCCCGGGTTTTCCTTTCCAGCCTCATAGCTTATAACCTGTGTATCCTTGTCGGGTACATATATATCAATCCTGTCCGGCTGAACCCACCTGACACCGGAGGAGGAATAGAAAGTGCCGTAAAACTCCTCTGACACACAGGCAGGCTCAAAGCTCTCAAGGGGCTCGGGGGCAAAACCCATTGCTTTGGCAAGGGCAGTATATCCGTAATACGCTCCCAGGGTTGTCCAGTGATGGTCCGTCCGGTAGTAAATATATTCGTCCCTGTGGTTATACAGGCTGGAATATATGTCCACCGTATCGCATCCGGCCATTGAATAGATATCTTCGATAAGAAGTTTCTGACTGTGGTTTACGGCATTTGCCGGCAGCTTATCCTGCCATATTTCAACCGCCCCCGGTATCAGGGCCAGATATACGGGAATTCCGGCATTTTCGGCCAGCTGGGCAACGGCCTGGGCATTACCGCGCACCAGTGCCATATCCGGTGTGTCAAACCTCTCAATCAGGGTATCGTCACTGCAGAAAAAAACATTGTTGTTTTCCGTCTTCCCCATAACAAGCTCCGTGACTGTTTTCAGAGATATCCATCTGTCCCGCCAGATGAACTGGTCGGCGATGTAGGTCTCATAGTCCTCTGTAAAGCTACCGTCCACCAACGCGGACACCTTGAATTTCGGAGGACTTTTAAGGTAACGATTCTCCTGGGGTGAAAATTCCCTGTTCGGTTTTATCAGGTTGAGTATAAAAAAGCCACCGATAAAAAGAAGAAAAATCGCGATTTGAATTTTTATGGATATGTTTTTCAATATATATGGCCATTCCTTTCAAAGGTCAAAATCTGAAATAAAGGAAGGGGTTATATGTGCTGTCCACCAGATAACCTGTTGAGAGCACCAGCACAATGGCTATCAATGCGGGCACTGCCGCTCTCCACAGCCTGACAGGCAGCTTTTCGGAAAGCTGTTTCATGGCGGGGATGGAGGCAATGGCCAGGATGATAAGAGTCGGGCCATAGCTCTTGAGATAGTACAGCGCCTCCTGGGAAATAAGCCCCACTCCGTCCAGCCCGAACATGACGGAAAGATATGAGGCGCAGTGGGAGATGTCCTCTATGGCAAAGAGTACCCAACCTATTACCACCAGCAGCAGGGTATAGATATGTGAAATTACTCTTGGAGCCCTGTCAAGAACCTTGAGCAAAAACGCTTTTTCCAGCATCAGGAGTATGGCATAATACACACCCCAGAGCAGGAAATTCCAGCTGGCGCCATGCCAAATTCCTGTCAAAGACCAGACGATGAACAGATTGAGAAAAGTCCTGCCGGTTCCGCGTCTGTTGCCCCCCAGTGGGATATACACATAGTCCCTGAACCAGGTTCCCAGGGATATATGCCACCTGCGCCAGAACTCGGTTATGCTCCTGGATATATAGGGATAATTGAAGTTTTCAAGAAATTCAAAGCCCAGCATTCTGCCCAGGCCGATAGCCATGTCCGAATAACCGGAAAAGTCAAAATAAATCTGGAAGCTGAAGGCCAGGATGCCCAGCCATGCGCCCAGAGTAGAGAGCTGGGAGACCGGAGTGGAATAATAAATGTCCCAGAGCATCCCAATATTATTGGCCAGCAGCACCTTCTTGCCCAGGCCCACCGTGAACCTGCGCACACCTGAGGCAAACTGCCCGGCGCTGTTTGACCGGAAGCTCAGCTGGGATGCGATATCCTTATACCTTACTATGGGGCCGGCAATCAGCTGGGGAAAGAGAGCCACGAAGGTGCCAAAGCTGATATAGTTTTTTTGAACATCGGCGTCCCCCCTGTAAACATCAATGGGGTAGGACATGGTCTGAAAGGTATAAAATGATATGCCTATGGGGAGTGTCAGGCCGATAGGCTGTATGAAGGAGAGCCCCGGTATGGCGGAAAGATTTGATGCTATAAAATCAAAGTATTTGAAAAACATCAGCAGGGCAAGGTTTATAATAGTATTTGATATGACCAGTCGTCTTGCCAGCCTGTCGTTTGCCCTGTGCTTGCCGATAAGCATTCCGTGGATATAGTTGACTGTTATGGAAAAGACCATTAAAAAAATATATACGGGCTCGCCCCAGCCGTAGAAAACCAGATTTACTACGAAAAGCCACAAGTTTCGCCATTTGTGAGGTGAAAGATAGTAAACTGCCAGGACTACTGGCAGATATATGAACATGAAAAGGAGGCTGGAGAAAACCATTTATATACATCCTCTGTTATTAGTCATTCTTTGGCTTGAAGCTGGATAAGGGGTTGGCGTTTGCGGCTATACGCAGGTCGGTACTATCCACATGGGTATAGATTTCCGTTGTATTAATATGCTCATGCCCGAGAAGCTCCTGCAGGGTGCGCAAATCCACTCCGTTTTTCAGCATCAGGGTTGCCGCGGTATGGCGAAGCTTATGGGAGGAATAGTCCTTCGGGCTCAGGCCTGCAGCGGCGATATGTTTTTTAACCAGGGTATGTACCGTGGATCTGGAAATGCGCTGATTACGGGTGGACAAAAAGAACGCGGGGGAGTTTACCTTCGCTTTTTTTCTTATCTTCAGGTAGTCGTTAATAGTTTCTACGCAAGCCTCATTGAGGTAGACAATGCGCTCCTTGTTGCCCTTTCCCAATATCCGAAGGTGATCGCTTCTTATATCGCCTATATTAAGCCCCACCAGCTCGCTGATTCGTATGCCGCAGTTGAGAAAAATAGTCAGTATGCATATATCCCGCTCCCTGTTCAGGCCGTCAACGGAGCTGAGCAGCTTCTTGCTCTCCTCCAGCGTCAGGTACCTGGGAAGGGAACGCCGTGTCTTCGGTGTGTCAATAGCCTCGATGGGGTTGTCCTTCAGCTGGCCTGTCTTAACGGTCAGATATTTGAACAGAGAGCTTATTGCCGAGAGCTTTCGCGCCCTTGAATTGGCACTCAGGCCGTATTCAGGGGTTTTGCTTCTTCGGTTTTTAACCCTGTCCCTGGAGAGAAAGGACAGATAGTCATAGACTTCAGATTTTGTGACAGTGGCCACAAAATCAAGGTCGATATCATTTATAGGGATATTATCAAAGGGTGTATTTTCGTCAGCAAGTCCCCGCCGGATCTTCAAATAGCGAAAAAAGGTTCGAAGATCCAGGAAATACTCGTCGATTGTTTTTTTGGAGTGGCCTTTAATAATCTCGTGATAGCTTAAAAAATCCCGTATCAGCCCGGAGGCTTCAGTTCGATAATCCATCTTAGCTCCATTCCAGCGTATATGCAAGTCTTCTTCTCATTGCTACACGTAAAATATGCTAAAAGATATTATATCACAGTAATTGTGGACATACAATTACTATAGTGAAAGCGCAAACATTGTAAACCGGAGGGAAGCTGAGTGGATACCAGATACGGCGACACGGGCCGCAGGGCAGAGTCGGAGACGCATAATTTGAATGCTTTACCCAACAGGCGTTATGATACCTATAGGAGGTATGGCGGGCGCGCTATACGCCCAAAACCCTATGTCAGGAAATATGGGAGGGGTAGAGATAACGCTATTGACAAGAATACCGGGAGAACCGTCAGGCTTCTTGCCTGCCTGGGGATAGCACTCATAACACTGCTCATTAAGCTCATATTTCCGGGGGCCTCAGCCACGATGAAAAGAGAAATTCTCCCGGTATTGGACAGCAGTGTTGACTACAAGGCCGCTTTTTCCTCCATGGGCAGATTTTTTACAGGAGACTCGGATTTTTCGAAAGCCTTTAATGATATGGTGGCCTTCCTTATTACCGGAAAAGAGGCGATTAAAGCCGGAGCCGTGCCAGAGGGAGAGTCGGTTCCCGTACTCGGCAGGAGCGCTGTGGGCGCGCAAACCCTTGGAAATCCAAACATTTTCCCAGGCAGCGGGCAGCCCCTCTCCCAGGGGGCGGAGATTGCCGTCTTTGAGGATAATAGGAGTTTTGCAGCCCTGCAGACAACGCCGGCTCCCCATGAGCCCCAGGAAAAAAATGAGGTAGAGACGTTTCTTGAATCCCAGAGCCTGTTTTATGGATATGATATCCCTGAGGATGTGATTGTTGAGAAGATAGAGCTGCCTTTTGAGTATATAAAACCGGTAGACGGCATTTTGTCATCAGGCTTTGGCTACAGGGTTCATCCGGTGGACAATGAAGTGAAGTTTCACTATGGGTTGGATTACGACGCCCCGGAGGGCGCGGATATACTGTCCTTTGCCGACGGTACGGTGCTGGTATCCGGGGAGAGCAGCACTTTGGGTTATTATCTGATAGTGTCCCATGGCGACGGCTTTGTGACCCAGTACTTTCACTGCAAAAAGCTACATGTGCTCAGCGGCGACCAGGTGGAAAAAGGCATGAAAATCGCTGAGGTAGGGCAGACGGGAAACGCTACAGGACCGTGCCTGCACTTTGAGATTATACAAAACGGCTCCTACTTGAATCCTGAATACTATCTGGAAAATGAGGGATAATCCTTTGCGCGGCATTATTAAAGGTTATAACCGCAGTGCTTGTGAACAAAGAATAAAATTTAAAATCGGCACCGGTTTCATTCTGGTGCTGTCGCTTTTTTATTTCCTGGACGAGAGCGGGGTTTTCGCCTGTATGCTTATTGCCTCGGCAGTGCATGAACTGGGGCATCTGGCGGGTATAGCGTTGGCTGGCTCAAAAGCTACATGCATAAAACTGGAGCTGACGGGAGCCATCATCACATATGACAGCAGCCGGGTCAGCTATTTCGGGGACGCTTTCATAGCGGCCATGGGTCCGTTCTTCGGCATTATACTGTCTTTGTTCTCCTCGGTGTTTGCCGGGTACGATGAGAGTTCTTTGGTTCTCTCCGGAGTAAGCTTCTGCCTGACCGGGCTCAATCTTCTGCCCGCTCACGGTCTGGACGGAGGTGTGATTATATACGCCCTGCTGTCGGAGCTCAAAAATGAAACCCTTGCCGACAGGGTGCTGTGCGCGACAACCTGCCTGACAGTTTTTGTCCTTTTGGTATTGGGCTGCTATATCCTGATTATTACCCGAACTAATTTCACTTTTTTGCTGGTAGGCGCGTGGATACTGTTTGATTTTATCCGTGCATCCTACAGGCCGAAGGGCTGAGATGGTTTTTTGTGGCCCATCCAGGCTGCTCAGTGTACGCGACTGCGGATATCGTGAGGCTTAAAACAGCACCGTTTGAATTTGGCCGGTACTGTGATATACTTAACAGTAAATTTTCGATATACTGTATTTAAAATTATTGCATAATCCCATAGCCGGGTATACAATAAACGGCGGGGCATATGCTAATGACTGAATATGGCGGTGCGCCCTGTTCAGATTTATATATAATACCGGAGACATCTATGTATCATAAGCTAGAAAGAATCCTCCCCAATGTCCGAAAACCGGCCAGATATACGGGAGGGGAATACAATCAGATAATAAAGAATCCTGATGAAACAGAAATCAGGGTTGCCCTGTGCTTTCCCGATATATATGATATCGGGATGTCCAATTTAGGCATGAGAATATTATACGGCGTCATTAACAAAATGCCGGGGGTATGGTGTGAAAGGGTGTTTGAGCCCTGGAGCGATATGGCGGCGGCCCTGAGGGAAAACAATATACCCCTGTATGGACTGGAGAGCGGAGACCCGATAAAAGACTTTGATATGCTCGGCTTTTCGGTAGGATATGAGCTCTCCTATCCCGGTATTCTGAATATTCTGGATCTGGCGGGCATACCCCTCAAATCCCGGGACCGGACCGGGCTGGCACCCATCATATTCGCTGGCGGAACCTGCATGTACAACCCGGAGCCTCTTGCCGATTTTATCGATATAGCCGTAATAGGCGAGGGAGAGGAACTTGACCTGGAGCTTATTGAGCTCTACAGAAGGGCAAAAAGGGCCAACTGGAGCAAGGAGAGATTTCTTGCCGAAGCTGCCGGGATAGATGGAGTATATGTACCCTCCCTATACCACGTAGAGTACAATGAAGATAAGACAATAAAGAGCATAACTCCGAAGAAGCCGGCGCCCCCAGTGGTAAAAAAGCGCATAGTTCAGGAGCTGGACAAGTCCTGGTTCCCGGTGGACACTATTGTGCCCTCCACCGAGATTGTTCATGACAGGACTGTCCTGGAGCTGTTCAGAGGCTGTATAAGAGGCTGCAGGTTCTGCCAGGCGGGTTATGTCTACAGGCCTGTTCGCTCCAAATCCCGGGAGGTGCTGGTGAAACAGGCGGCTGATGCCCTGGAGAACTCAGGCTATCAGGAGCTCAATCTGGCTTCCCTCAGCACCAGCGACTACAGGGAGCTGGGCGCCCTGTGTGATGATCTGCTGGACTGGTGTGAGCCGCGCAATATTAGCCTTTCACTGCCTTCCCTCAGGGCAGACAATTTCTCCATGGAGCTTCTGGACCGGGTGCAGAGGGTAAGAAAAAGCGGACTGACCTTCGCTCCGGAGGCAGGCTCCCAAAGGCTGAGGGACGTAATAAATAAAAATGTGACCGAGGAAGATATTCTGTCTGCCTGCAGAACGGCTTTTGCCGGCGGGTATAACGCGGTCAAGCTGTATTTTATGATTGGCCTTCCCACTGAAACAGACGAGGACATTTTGGGTATTGTTACGCTGGCCAAAAAGGTCCTGGGAGTATTCAAGGAAAGTGCGAAAAATAAAAACAGGGGAGTCAGGATAACCGTCAGCACCTCCTGTTTTGTTCCCAAGCCCATGACGCCTTTTCAGTGGGAAAAGCAGGACACCCCGGAGGAGTTTGAGCGAAAGCAGCAGCTAATCAAAGATAATTTGCGCACTCGTGCAATACATTACAGCTGGCACAATCCCCAGGTGAGCCTTATTGAGGCGGTCCTTGCCAGAGGCGACAGAAGAACAGGCGCGGTTCTGGAAGCTGTCTATAAAAAAAGCGGAGGACTACAGGCCTGGGATGAGTGTTTTTCTTATGATGCCTGGCGCTCTGCCTTTGAGGAAATAGGTATCAATCCGTCATTTTATGCCCACAGGGAGAGGAGTTACGATGAGATATTGCCCTGGAGTGTCATATCGGCAGGGATAAATAAGGAGCATTTGATAAGAGAGAGCAAATTGGCAAAACAGGGGAAGACTACGCCAGACTGCAGGCAAAGGTGCTCGGGCTGCGGCGCAAATTCTCTTATGAAGGGGTTAAGCTGCGATGGGTAAAACAAGACTAAGGTTCAGCAAAACGGGAAAGGCTAAATATATATCTCATCTAGACCTGATGCGCACCTTCCAGCGCGCGTTCATGCGGGCAAAAGTCGGGATAAAGCACACGGAAGGCTTCAATCCCCATGCTTATATATCGATTATCCTGCCCCTTGCTTTGGGGTGCGAGAGCATTTGCGAGGTGCTGGACGTGGAGATAACCGATCAAACCCCTGTATCACTGATACCGGAAAGGCTCAACCCTTGCCTGCCAGAGGGAATCGAAGTTGTTTCTGCCTTTGAGCCCATAAAAAAGCCAGGAGAGTTAAAGTATCTCAGGTTTCGCTCGAAATATATGTATGAGGATGGTAACACAGGGCCTAATGCCCGGCATATTAAAGATAAGCTCCATGATTTTTTTCGGCACGATACGCTTGCGGTAATAAAAAAGACCAAAAGAAGGCAATCTGCATTTGATTTGAAGCCATATATAAAAACTATGGATATTCGTGCCGGACAGGGAGAGAGCCTGACAATTGAGGCGGTGGTATCCGCCCAGAATCCCAGCGTGAGCCCGGCCCTTTTACGCATGGCCATTGACCAGCTGGAGCCGAGCTTATCCCCGTCTTTTTTTGAAGATAAGAGAATTGAGATTTATGACAGTAATATGAATATATTCAAATAATCTGTCATGCATGTGTTTTATATAAAGGTATGTCTTTCGGGTGCAGGTATGGGACCCAAAAGTGATCCGGGGAGTTAAATAATTTTTCTTGCATTTTTATACATGTTATGTTATTATTACGCGGTATGCGGGAAAATTTCTTTCCGGCTCTCCAGGCTGCTTGTTTTTTGCAGTCGGTAGGAATATATCGGGGCGGTCCTCTGCCAAAGGGCATGAACGTCTACATGGAAGGGAGGAAAAGAAAATGGATTTAATAAAAGCGCTGAACGAGCAGTACATGAAGCCTGAGCTTCCGGATATAAACGTCGGTGATACCGTCAGAGTATCAATTAAGGTCAAGGAAGGTAACAGAGAGAGAATACAGGCATTTGAAGGTACTGTTATAGCAAGAAAGCATGGCGGCATAAGCGAGACAATAACTGTCCGCCGTATCTCCTATAACGTGGGCGTTGAGAAGGTGTTCCCCATCCACGCACCCAATATTGTCTCAATCACACCTCTCAGACGAGGTAAGGTTAGACGCGCCAAGCTGTATTATCTCAGAGATAGGGTCGGCAAGAAGGCGAAGGTCAAGGAGAGAATCTAAAAAAAGGGGCTATGCCCCTTTTTTTCATAAATAAGCAAAGCCGCATATTTACCGAAGGTTATGATGGTTATATTTATATAAGGATATAAAAGGCCGCAAGGGTCCCTGAGAATGGGGAGGCTACGGCGGAATGGACGGGTTGTCATATGGATAACAAAACAGATGGCTATAACTCAAACGAGCAGGTAACAGAGACAAAAAAAGTGGAGAAAAAAACGCCTCAAAATAGAAGCGAGGCATATGACTGGCTGCAATGCATAGTTACCGCGCTGGTATGCAGTATTCTTACATTTGTTTTTATAGGCAGAATAATTGGTGTTGTGGGCATATCGATGGAACCGTCCTTTTATGACAATGACAAGGTTATAATGTCAAAGCTTTTTTACTCTCCAAAGCCCGGAGATGTTGTGGTTTTGACGAAGGATACCTTTAGTGAAAAACCGATAGTAAAGCGGGTAATCGCAGTTGAAGGGCAGACGGTGGACATAAACTTTGAAACGGGACAGGTATGGGTGGACGGAGTACTGTTGGATGAGCCCTATATAAGTGAAGCTACCAAACTAAGGTATGACATGAAGTTTCCGGTCACGGTGGACGAAGGATGTATTTTCGTGATGGGGGACAACAGGAACAGGAGCATTGACAGCAGAGATACGCGTATAGGCATGGTGGACAAAAGGTATGTTCTGGGTAAGGTCTATACCATTATACTGCCTTTGTCACGAATGAGGTGGGTAGCTCATGGATGATCGGCCAATGAATATCCAGTGGTTTCCCGGCCATATGGCCAAGGCCAGGAGAATGATGGCGGAAAACGTCAAGCTGGTGGATATAGTATGCGAGATAATTGACGCCAGAATCCCCATTTCCAGCTCGAACCCGGATATTCCAAAAATAATCGGCACAAAGCCCAGATTGCTTATATTGAACAGGATTGATTTGGCGGACCCTGGGGTAACCAGGCAGTGGAGGGCTTATTTTAAAAAGAGAGCCATACCGGTGCTTGAAACGGATGCCAAAAGTGGAAGGGGAGTATCCGGTTTCTCGGCTGCGGTGAGAGAAATTATGAAGGAAAAGCTTCAGAAATACGCAGCTAAGGGAATAGCCACAAAGGTTCTGAGAGCGATGGTTGTGGGAATACCCAATGTGGGGAAATCCACCTTTATCAACAAAGTTGCAAAACGCAAGGCGGCGGCCGCTTCGGACAGGCCGGGGGTAACCAGAGGAAAGCAATGGATAACCGTTGACAGGAGCCTGGAACTTCTGGATACTCCGGGTTTACTGTGGCCAAAGCTTGAGGGGCCTGAAACCGGGGTTAATCTGGCATTTACAGGTGCTGTCAAAGACGATGTTATAGATATACAGGAGCTTGCCGCCCGGCTGATGCAAAGGCTCTCCCAGGATTATCCGGAGCTGCTGGCGGAAAGATACAAGCTGGAGATACCCGAGAATGCCACCGGCTATCAACTGCTGGAGATGGCGGCCGGAAAGCGTGGATTTCTAATTTCCGGAGGGCAGGTGGACACCCTGCGAATGTCCGCTATTCTGCTTGATGAGTTTCGAGGCGGAAAAATTGGGCGGATATCCCTGGAGAAGCCCGGTGATTACGATGCTTGATATCGATAAAAGCCTTTATGACAAATATGGATTGATATGCGGAGTTGACGAGGCCGGGAGAGGGCCGCTGGCCGGGCCGGTTTACGCGGCTGCGGTAATACTGCCGCGCGGCTGCAATATACCCGGCCTTAACGATTCCAAAAAGCTGTCGGAGAAAAAGCGAAACACGCTGTTTGATGAAATTTGCCGGGTGGCGGTGGCCTGCTCCATAGCCTTTGCTACCGAAGAGGAGATAGATGAGCTGAACATACTGGGTGCCACATTTCTGGCTATGAACAGGGCTATCCGGGGGCTGTCCCCAGCGCCGGAATTTGCCCTTGTAGACGGGAATCGGGCAAATGGGATTGAGCTGGAGTGCATGCCGGTCACCGGCGGAGACGGGAAATATACCTGTATTGCCGCCGCTTCGGTTCTTGCCAAGGTGAGCAGGGACAGGCATATGGAGCGGCTGGACAAAGAATATCCCCAGTATGGTTTTTTCAGGCATAAGGGTTACGGCACAAAGCTCCATTATGAAAGGCTCAGGGAATACGGGGCCAGCCCGGTACATAGAAGAAGCTTTCTGAAAAAACTGGAGGCGGGACATGAACACTAAGCTGGTTGGAGCCATGGGAGAAGCCGCCGCGGCAGAATAACTTCGAAGGAAAAATTATAAAATCGTGGCCATGAACTACCGAACCCGCTACGGTGAGATTGATATAATCGCAGCGGACAGGAAGCATCTTTTGTTTGTGGAGGTCAAGCTGAGAAGAAACAAGAGGTTTGCCGAAGCCCGGGAGCATGTGGACAGAAGAAAGCAGATAAAAATCATAAACACTGCAGGGATTTGGCTATATGAAAATGAGACAGATCTTCAACCGAGATTTGATGTTATAGAGGTTTATACTGAGGATAACGGTAATAAGATTAAAGAGATAAACCATATTATCGACGCGTTCCAATGACTTTGGTTGCGCGCAGGGGGCAAACATGAGATTACCTCTTTTTGACGGGCACTGTGATACCCCGTGGGAAATGGCCCGAACCGGCTGCGGGCTGAAATCAAACAGCCTGCATATGGACTTGGAAAGGTCGTGGAAGTTTTCACCTTATGCTCAGATGTTTGCCATCTGGGCTCCGCCTGAAGCCTGCGAAGATGGAGACAGGTTTACCCCAATTTTAAATAATCTGCTGGCCGAGCTTGACAAAAACTCCGAAAAGATTATATTATGCAAGTCAGCCATGCAAGCCCGGTCTGCCTTCAGGTCCGGAAAGACCGCGGCATTTATCGCTCTGGAGGGCGCTCATATAATCTATTGCAGGCCGGACCTTTTGGAAATAGCATACAGCAGAGGGGTCCGTTCCTTGAACATAACCTGGAACAATGCAAACACACTGTCGGGCTCCCACTGCCAGGAGCCGGAAAGGGGACTGTCCCATTTGGGAAGACAGTTTGTGAGGCTTTGCAACAGGCTGGGAATTCTGGTGGATGTGTCCCACTTATCCGAACCGGGTTTTTGGGATGTGGCAGAAACCACATCGTCCCCGATTATTGCAAGTCATTCAAATTCAAGGGGCGTATTTGACCATACAAGAAATCTCTCTGATGACCAGTTTCGAGCAATCATCCAGCTGGGCGGAGTGGCAGGGATAAACCTGTGCCCGGATTTCATCGGTGCAAAGCCCGATTTGGACAGCCTGATAGAACATATACTGCATTTTCTTGACCTGGGCGGGGAGAAGAATATTTCCATAGGAACGGATTTTGATGGTATTGATATGCCTGTCAAAGGAATAGGCGGCATTGACGACCTTGACAGGCTCTATGATAAAATGCTAAGTTGCGGTATTGATGAAAAAACCGCCGAGGATATTTTTTTTAACAACCTTATGAGAGTGGTGAATCAGGTTTGCACTATCTGAGCACGAGGGATACCTCTATAAAGCTCACGGCCGCCCAGGCAATTGTTCAGGGCTTGGCGAGGGACGGGGGGCTTTTCACGCCGGAAACCCTGCCGGAGGTGTCAATGGATTTTATAAGTGAGCTTTGCGGGCTCTCCTATTGTGACCGGGCAGCGAAGATTATGAAGCTGTTTCTCGAGGAGTTTTCAGCAGAGGAGTTGGATGTTTTCTGCCGTGAGGCATATGGCGCTCCGGCCTTTGACCACCCTGATACGGCACCTGTGTACAGACTTGAGGAAGGCTTGTCTTTTCTGGAGCTGTGGCACGGTCCCACAAGCGCTTTTAAGGATATGGCGCTGCAGATGCTGCCCCGTCTGCTGACCGCCTCCATGGCAAAGACGGGCGAAAAAAAAGAGGTTTGTATTCTGGTGGCCACCTCGGGAGATACCGGAAAGGCTGCCCTTGAAGGCTTTAAGGATGTGGAGGGCACAAGAATACTGGTGTTTTACCCGAGGGACGGGGTATCGGACATCCAAAAGCTTCAAATGACCACCCAGGAGGGAAAAAACGTCGCCGTATGCGCCGTTGAGGGCGACTTTGACGATACCCAGAGCGGCGTGAAGACCATATTTTCCGATGAAAAGCTCCGCTCAGAACTGGAGAAAAACGGACTTCTCCTCTCCTCGGCAAATTCCATCAACTGGGGACGGCTGTTACCGCAGATTGTATATTATTTTTCAGCTTACTGCGATTTGATTGTAAAAGGCGATATAAGACAGGGCGAGGGTATAAACTTCTGTGTACCCACGGGGAATTTTGGAAATATACTGGCAGGTTACCTGGCAAGGAGAATGGGCCTGCCCGTAAATAAGCTGATATGCGCGTCAAATGCAAACAGGGTCCTGACTGATTTTTTTACAGAAGGAAAATACGACAGGAACAGAAAGCTCTACAAAACAATTTCCCCTTCTATGGATATTCTGATATCAAGCAACCTTGAAAGACTTCTTTTTATAGCCTCGGAATATGACGACTCCATGGTGTCAAGCCTCATGTCCGGCCTTTCCGAAGCGGGATACTATCAAATATCAGACGCTCTGAAGGAGAAGCTCAGCCAGGTATTTTGGGGGGGCTGCGCGGATGACGGTGAAGCAATGGAAACCATTGGGCGTGTGTTTGAAAAATACGGCTATCTTTTAGATCCCCATACGGCCGTGGCCTATAATGTATATGAGAAATACAAAGAAAAAAGCGATGACAGGACCCATTGTGTTATAGTATCCACCGCAAGCCCTTATAAATTTTGCGGCAGTGTGCTGGCCGCTCTGGGGCATGATATAGGGGGTAAAGACGGACTTGAGCTCTTTGAGCATATGAAAAGTGTGACCGGTGTGGAAATTCCCTGGAGGCTTAAAAAGCTGAAAGATAAGGCCAGTCGTTTCGACCGGTCTGTGAGCAAGAACGATATGAAACCGGTCGTGGTGGAAACCCTTGGAATATCCGGCCGATGAGTGCCGTTTGAATAGCTGAGGTGCTTTATGTCGCTTTATGCCATAGGTGATCTGCATCTTTCATTTTCCACTGAAAAACCCATGGATGTTTTCGGCGGAAAATGGGATAACTATGTAGAAAAGCTTGTTGAAGGGTTTTCCATATTGAATAATGAGGATCTGTGCGTCATATGTGGTGATGTGAGCTGGTCGATGAACCTTGAGGAGGCCCTTGAGGATTTTAATTTCATAGACAGCCTGCCGGGAAGGAAAATAATTCTCAAGGGAAATCACGACTACTGGTGGAATACTGTCACAAAAATATATAACTTTTTCAGGGACAACGGGATAAGCACAATTGACATCCTTCACAACAACTGTTGGTTCTATGGTGACACTGCAATATGCGGAACCAGAGGCTGGTTTTTCGAGGAGAATATGCAGGACCCCCACGACAGGAAGATATTGAACAGAGAGCTGATAAGACTGGAGGCTTCGCTGAAAGCGGCGGGGGACAGAGCAAAAAGATGCTTTTTCCACTACCCTCCCAGGTACAGGGACTATGTTTGCCATGAGATTATAGACCTTATGAAGCAATATGATGTGAAAAGCTGCCACTTCGGGCATATTCACGGGCCCGGACACCATTTTGCGGTGGAGGGAATCATTGAGGGAATTGAGTACAGTCTGGTTTCGGCTGATTATATAGACTTCAAACCTGTCAAAGTAATTGAATAAATAAAAAAGTGTATAGTGTACAATGATATGGTCTAAAAAAAGAAGAAGCTGACCCCTAACTGTGGTAAAATGGTAAGTGCTAACAAACCAATCACAGAAAGGGATAGCTTCTATGAAAAGAATAGCACAAAAAG
>JAAYOP010000090.1 GCA_012520295.1 Clostridiales bacterium
CATCTTGCATGCATCTCCTTGTTTTTATGTTGGTTTACAAACTCATCTTAACAGGTTTCGCATGCAGGGGGAATAGGTTTTGCTATTCCTCCTTTATTTTTGCCAATTATAATTTTACACTAAGAACAAGCGGATTGCGCAAATACAAGCTTTGCACAATCCGCTGCTTTTTTTATTCAAGCTGATTTAGAACAGTCCACTGATAAGACCGTTTTCATCCACATCGATCTTCTCTGCGGAGGGAACCTTGGGCAGTCCGGGCATTGTCATAATCTCGCCGGTGAGAGCCACGGCAAATCCCGCGCCCGCGGAAATCCTGACTGCGCGGACAGAAATATTAAAGTCCGCGGGACGTCCCAGCTTTTTCGGGTCGTCGGTGAGGGAATACTGGGTCTTTGCCATGCAGACGGGAACATTGCCGTAACCCAGCTTCTCGATTCTCTCAATCTGCTTGAGTGAGGAACCTTCAAATGAGACACCCTTGGCACCATATACCTTTTTGGCGATAGCTTCGATCTTCTCCCTAATGCTGAGATTTGAATCGTATGTGAAGGAGAAGTCGTTTTTATCTTTTTCAATGGCTTCGAGAACCTGATTTGCCAGATCCACGCCGCCTTCGCCGCCCTTTGCCCATACTTCTGTGAGGGCAAATCTGGCGTTAGCCTTTTTACAGGCATCCTCAATCAGCTTCAGCTCGGCATCCGTGTCGCTTACAAAGCGGTTTATGGCCACAACAGCCGGAAGCTTGAATACCTGTGTTACGTTTTCAATGTGCTTGAGCAGGTTGGGTATTCCCTTTTCCAGAGCCGCCAGGTCTTCCTTGCCCAGCTCGTCCTTCGCGGCTCCGCCGTGGAGCTTAAGAGCCTTAACTGTTGCCACTATAACAACTGCGTCGGGCTGTATTCCTGCATAGCGGCACTTGATATCGATAAACTTCTCGGCACCCAGGTCAGCTCCGAAACCTGCTTCGGTTACAACATAGTCGGCCAGCTTCAGTGCCGTGGTGGTAGCGGCAACACTGTTGCAGCCGTGAGCTATATTGGCAAAGGGTCCGCCGTGGACGAATGCCGGCGTATGCTCAAGGGTCTGCACCAGATTGGGCTTGATGGCATCCTTCAGGAGAGCTGCCATGGCTCCCTGCGCTTTCAGGTCACCGGCGGTTACAGGCTCATTCTTCCTGGTATATCCGATTATAATCTTTGCCAGTCTGTTCTTCAGATCCGTTATGTCTTTGGCGAGGCAAAGAATTGCCATTATCTCGGAAGCAACGGTAATGTCATACCCGTCTTCCCTGGGAACGCCCTGGGTCTTTCCGCCCAGACCTACAACCACATTGCGGAGGGCCCTGTCATTCATGTCCACGGCACGACGCCATGATATGCGGCAGGGGTCAATATCCAGTGTGTTGCCCTGGTATATATGGTTGTCTATCATAGCGGCAAGAAGGTTGTTTGCCGCGCCTATGGCATGGAAGTCACCTGTGAAGTGAAGGTTAATATCCTCCATTGGTACAACCTGGGCATAGCCGCCCCCTGCGGCTCCGCCCTTAACTCCAAATACCGGACCCAGTGACGGCTCTCTGAGACATAGGAATGCTTTCTTTCCAAGCTTCGAGAGCGCATCGGCAAGACCTGTGCTGCAGGTTGTCTTTCCTTCGCCTGCCGATGTGGGGTTTATAGCGGTGACAAGTATCAGCTTACCCTTCATGGGGTGGTCCTTCAGCTTTGTGATGTCAACCTTTGCTTTGTGTTTTCCATAGTGTTCCAGAATATCGGAATCCAGTCCGACCTTCGCGGCTATTTCGTCGATGTGAAGCGGTTTAGCTTCCTGAGCTATTTCTATGTCCGACTTAAATGCCATTAAATGTACCTCCTAATATAAAATGCAAAAGATATATATATGTTAGGCAAAAAACCTACTAAGTGATTTGGAGCCCCTCGGGAAGGAGCCTGATTTATCCCTTTTCGGGCGGCACATTCTCCCCTTCCGGGAGATTACTATCCCCTTCCTCTGCTGACGGTTCTTCAGGGAAATCAGCTTTTTGTATAAGGGTATTATATATATCCGATAGCTCCTGGTCTTCCTCTTCCTGTTCAGGAAGAGTTTCGGAATCCTCCACCCGAGAAGCCAGGTGTCTGTTTACATAGAGCTCATCCGGTTCGTGGTTCTTTCCAATCCTGTTATATAAGAGAAGGGCAAGGGAGCCTATTACACATATAAGCGCCACCAGTTGCGAGACTCTCAGCTGGGTTCCGAAAAGGAAAAGACTGTCCTGCCGAAGCCCTTCTATATAGAGTCTCCCCAGTCCATACCATCCCAGGTACATTATGAATACTTCCCCGTCGAACTTCCTTCTTTTTGAATAGAAGTGGAGAAGTATGAAGCCCAGGACATTCCATAAACTCTCATACAGGAAGGCGGGGTGGTAGTAAAAGGTTCCATATTGATTGGTGAGGCCCATTTTCCAGGGCACACTGGTTTTATAGCCGAAGGCTTCCCTGTTGACAAAGTTGCCCCACCGGCCAACTGCCTGTCCTATCAGAAGTCCAAGGCCTGAAATATCTGCCACGGCCCCCAGCTTAACCTTTTTAACTCTTGAGAATATCAGGGCGCCGATAAAGGCAAATATAACGCCCCCGTATATGGCAAGACCGCCTTCGCGAATATTTACAATTCTGACGATGTTTTCCCACAAGCTTCCCTTGAAGCTCCAATCGTAGAACACAACGTAATACAGTCTGGCGCCCACCACACCTATGGGAACAGCGTAAATAAGCAGGTCCACAATATTGTCATCATTCAGGCCAAACTGCTTGGCCCTTTTAAAAGCGTATATTACTGCAAGGAGAAATCCCAGCGCGATTATTATACCGTACCAATAAAACTTCCATCCGAAAAGAACAAAATACGGCTTGAAATCCAATATGAATTTTTCGCCCAGGATTGGAAAGGAAATTGTCGCATCGCTCATATCCGGCATTAATCTACATCCCCTTTATCAATTGTCCGCCTCATTGGGCCATACAATCGATATCGCCAGGCGCTCAGGATTAAAAGCGTCTGAGATGAACCTTTGTATTTCGTCAATTGATATTTTATCATAATAATCCAGACCCTTCATAGGGTCATAGCCTTTGAAATGACCGTCAGCAAGATAGGCTGTTATATTCTCCATATCGTCAAAGTCTCTCAGGTAGTTTCCGATGCTCGCTTTTTTGAGTCTCTCAAAAAGCTGTACATCCACGCCCTCGCGGCTTATCCTGTCCGCTTCCGCCGTAATCTCATCCATAACCTGGAGAGGCTCGCGGCTTTCACCCACCGCGCAGGCATACATCCCGCCTGGAACGTATGAAAAGCCGGCGCCAAATCTATTATTAATCAGTCCCTTGGCATACATTCTTGCATACAGGGGCGAGGACGTCCCCGCCAGTACGGCACAGGCCAGATTTCCAAGCAGGAGAAATCTGAAATACTCCTCTCCGTTATCGGGCTGCTCAAACTTTGAGCCCATTCTGAAGAGAGGAGCCGCCACTTCCATATTAACCTCATACTTCTTCTTGTTGGGATACAAGGTCTCGGGCTCACCGTAGTCCCTCTGGGGAAGCTCGCCGGCCTCCTGCACAATTATCTCCCGGGCAGTATCGATAACCTTCTGGGCGTCCAGATCCCCGGCAACGCATAAGACCATATTGGACGGATTATAGAAGACCTTGTGGCAGTCATATAGCGTGTCCGCCGTGATCTCAGCAATGCTTTCAACGGTTCCGGCAATTGGGTCTCTCACTGGATTATGGGCGTAAAGGGCCCTCAAAAGATTTTGATAGACTGCACGGGTGGGGTTATCCTCGCCCATGAGTATTTCCTGGGCTATTATCCCCTGCTCCTTTTCCACGCTCTCCGGCGTAAAATACGGGATAGAGACAAAGCTCAGCAATATCCTGAGGTTATCATAAAAATTATCAGCGCATTCAAAGTGATATGCAGTTATTCCTGTGCTCGTATAGGCATTTGGAGACGCCCCGTTTAAAGACAACTGCATAAGGGCGTTGCCCTCCTCGGTGTCAAACATTTTATGCTCGAGAAAATGCGCGACTCCGGCCGGAGTATCCACCCACTTTCCACCAAGGGCAAACCGCCTGTCACACCCGCCGTAATTGGTGGCGAAGAATGCGAAATACTTGTTGAAGCCCCTTTTGGGAAGCACATATATGTTCAGCTTGTTATCAAGGACATGGTGATAAACCTTTTCACCTATTTTCTCATATTCGATAAGCTTCATATCTGAGGCACCTCCTGCTTATTTCTAAGGAAATAAACGGTATCAAGACAGACGCTCCGGGCTATTTTTTCAACTTCTTCCTTGGTAACTTTTTCAGTAAGAGCCGCATATTCCTCAAGTCCGTAGTCCAGGCCGTCCACAGCCTGGCCCAGGTAGAAGGCATCCATAGAAGCAGCGGAATCCAATGCGGCTTTCAGAGACGACGAAACGACTTTTTTCGCCCCGTCCAGCTCTTCCGGAGAAATCTCACCCCTTTTAACAGCCTCAAGCTGGGTGAGTATTTCGCCAAGGGCCTCATCGTATTTATTGAAATCAATCCCCGATATAACATACATTACGCCCTTGTGCCTGTCTATCATGGAGCTTGTGTAGTAGCACAGGGACAGTCTTTCACGCACATTTAAAAACAGCTTGGAGGATATGCCGCCCCCGTATACGGCGTTGAAAACCGTTATCGCCGCAAGTTCGGGAGAACGCATAATCTCACCAAGCCTGAATCCCAGGGATAGCTTTCCCTGGGTAACATCCAGCATTTCCACATGGTAATTGGGTTCTCCGCAGCTTATGCGCACCTGGGTTGCCGCTTCGTCTGCAATTTCTCTTCTCGGAAGTATTTTAAAGGCTTCCAGCACGGCGGCTTCCACCCTTTCAGGAGTTGCGCTGCCGCAGTAAAACATCTGTATCTCAGAGCCTTCGAGTATACTTTTATAGTGCTTTGTCAGCGCGGATGGGGTTATCTTCTCCGTTGACTGCACAGACCCCAACACATTGACGCCCAAATCCTCGTCCTTGAACATTATCTCCCTTAATCTCAGAAGAGAATAGGTGATTTTATCATTCAGATTGGCTCTGATTTTTTCGCACTGCTTTTCCTTCTCGGAAGCAACATAATCGTCCAGCAGGTTGCCGCCTTTTGTGACGGGTGCCAGAAGCACATCGCCCACAAGACCTATAACGCGCTCGAGAAGTGAGGTCTCGCCTGGAATATACTTATCGTCTACAAAATTTGATATAAAGCCTGTACATTGGATTTCACCGGCCAGCCTCACCACCGGCTCTATGGCGGCACCGTACAGGTCATTGAGCGCCGCCGCCATGCTCTCCATATCGGGATATTTTGCGCATCCCCTTCTCAAAACGTTTGGAATCAAAGCGTTTAGAGATGCGTTTTCTCTATTTAACTGCTGCAGAAGATATACGCTGAAGTAGCTTGCCTTGAACTTATCGGTTGTTATGCAGGTCAGTTCCACATTTGGCATGATCTGTTTTCTAATGGCGTCCATAGTTCTCAAAGCTCCCTTCACACAGCATGACGACAAGATGACCAGGGCATATCATAAAAACCCGTGACCGATATGCCAAAATCACATGACGGCATATAAAATTGCACCAGCGAAGTCGGTTTCGGCATAAATACTATCATTTTTTCACAAATATATCATATTTATATCATATTATCCGCTGTGAAACAATACGTTTTCAGCCTTGTTATCTTTTCCGTTAAAATTTCTACGGCTGATTATAAAATAGATAAATTTATTCCTTATTTTTGGATATATCTACGAAAATATTTCCCATTGATGCCTCTTGTGTTTCATTCTTTTTCATTGTTTTTTCAACCAGTATCCTGTGCTTTCCTCCCCTCGAAACCCTAATTTCAAGTATTCCCTCAGCAGTATTTACATATGCCTTATACCCATCCCAGACCTGAGGGAGGCGCGGCCGCAGCACAAGCTCTCCGTTTACCTTCCTGATACCGAGAAGATCCTCCACAACGATTCTATAATACCATGCCGCCGCTCCAGTATACCAGCTCCATCCTCCTCTGCCTGTGCACTGGGGATTTGCGTACACATCCGCCGTAATGACATAGGGCTCGGTTTTATAAGTTTCCTGGCGGTGACTCATGGGGGCAAGAGCTCTGAGCATATTCCACCCTTTTTCCGTCATCCCCGCCTTCAGGCAGGCCGCGGCAAGCCATATGGCGGCATGGGTATACTGGCCTCCGTTTTCTCTTGTTCCCGGAAGATAACCAATAATATACCCCGGATTAGGACCCTTTCCGTCAAAAGGCGGTGTGAACAGCTTGACAATTCCATTATTCCGGTCAAACAGGTGAGTTGCGGCACTGTCAAGAGCCTGCTTGATTTTGTCCTGGCTGCCAAAGCCGCTTAATACCGCAAAGCTCTGGGCAATCGAGTCTATTTTGCATTCCGCTCCGGCTTCGCTGCCTAGGGGCTTGCCATTGTCGTAGTAGCCTCTTATATACCATTTGCCGTCCCATGCCTTGTCGGCCGCGGTTCCCAAAGCCAGAGCCTGGCTTTTATACCGCGCTGAGAGTCCGTTTTCGCCCATATGAGCACATATATCTGAAAATCTCTCCATTACCAGGGCTGCAAACCACGTCAGCCAGACGCTCTCACCCTTTCCCTCGGCTCCCACCTTGTCAAAGCCGTCATTCCAGTCTCCTGTGCCAATGTGGAGCAGGTTGTGTTCTCCGGTCCCACGGCTGAGAACCATTTCAATTGCCCTTATACAGTGGTTGAATACCGTGTCCGGGGCCCCGGCCGGCTCAGCCTGCTCATACCTGTCATGCTCTCCCTGCCTTAAAACATGGGAGCGCAAATAATCAGCCTCTTGCTTTAAAATCCCATAATCTCCGGTCTTTCCGATATATACGACAACCGTATAGGGAAGCCAGAGCAAATCGTCGCTAATTCTTGTTCTGACGCCCTTATCCGGCTCCCCGTCTCTCCCCTTGTGCCACCAGTGCTGGACGTCGCCCTGCTCATACTGGTGCCTGCAGGCTGCTAAAATCTGTTCTCTGACAAGCTGGGGAGCGCAATCGGTCAGGGCGCACACATCCTGAAGCTGATCTCTGAAGCCGTATGCTCCTCCGCTCTGATAAATGGATGTTCTGCCCATAACCCTGCAAGCCAGTACCTGATAGAGCGCCCAGCCGTTTATATAGTTGTCCAGCTCCTTTGAAGGCGTCTCGATGGTTATGCCGCATACAAGGCTTTTCCAGTATTCAATGGTCTCCGACAGCGCATTTTTGGCGGTTTCAGGATTTGTCAATTTCCTGAGCTCATCCAAGTCATCCACTCCGCATACAAGAACCACCGTTTCAGCCGCCTGGAAGTACGCACCGAAGCAGGGGTCAAGGGCCGCTCCCACACGGCCGTCCAAAAGCCCCAGCCGCCAGGAGGTTTTGTCGCAGGTAAATTCGCTTACAGCCGTATTGGACACAAGGGTAAAAACCCCCGAGCTGTCATCCCTGTTCAGATTTCTCGCCACAAAAGCATCATTCTTCAAGCAAGTCAGTACACTCCTGGACTCGTCCTCCTCGGAGCCTAAAATCAAACCTGTAAAATATTTGATTTTATCGCTGTCGGTTTTATTTTCAATATCTATGATAATAACCCGCGCGTCTATTCTCGGATGGACGAAGGCGGTCATTTTAACATTGGTCCTGTCGATTGTTTTCTCCCAGGAGGCAAATCCGAAGCCGTATGTGACCCGGCAGGGTATACCATCGGTTGTGGCAAAAAGTGATACGCTCTTTCCCGTCCTGCTCAGCTCTATTGTCTCCGGCCCCTCTATAGAAAGGGGATCGTTATGCCAGGAGTTAATCCGAAACTCCCTGGCATTGCCATGCCACATATTGCCTGTACCCGCATCGGTGCAAAGCCAGCCAAAGCCCCCGTTTGCGAGAATATGGCTCCAGGCTATGCTGTTCAGGTTTCCTTCGGTTTCAAAGACAAAGCTCCTGTCGGAATCAAACTCACAGGAGGGGATTTTATCCACCTTGCTGTCCGCGATTTTCAGTAGCCTGTCTTTGGGACGGAGCTGTGTGTCGCGCTGTACCCGCTCCACACCCTCGGAGAAGTTTATCACCACATCGGACATGGCAAGCACACCCACAACTTCGGCGCTGTTTCCGTCAATAAGATGGATACCCGGCGACATGTTTACATGGCTCTCCCTGCCCAGTTTCCTGATGGCATCGCTCAGCAGGGTCCTCACCGGCTGGTGATAGCTTCCACCGTCGTCAATTATATAAACCAGGTCATAACGGAACCCGTTTTGGGAGATAAGCGCGTGTTCTCTTATCAGCTTGATGCTTTTTTCCGCCTCTTCCTCATTATTTACCCGGGCTGTTAAGACGGGAAAGTCCCCAGATATTCCATAGCGCCAAAGGCCCTGCTTACCTTGACAGCCTGCTTCCACATAACCGGCAAGCTTTGTCCTCTCACTTGTCAGGTACACAAGACTGCTCAGCCTGTACATTGCCTCGTCAACTTCATTGGGCAGCATTTCAAGGGCCTTTGCCTTGTTGTCCAGATACGAAATGCCCCTGTGCTTTTTTATTTTCAGTATTCTCTGGGCGCTGCAGGCCGCAGTTTCTTCATCCTCAGACACGGCAAGGGCAAAGTGAATCCTCCTGCTCTCGCCCGGCCTTAAGCTGAATTTAAGGCTTGCATATACACAGGGGTCCAGAACGGAGCCTATGCTGCCCGTGGTTTCTCTGCCGGCAGCCGCCCGGAGAGAAAGGAGGCCACCCCTGCCCAAAGCCTGCTCTCTTGAGGTCTCAAAATCCATCTTTTCGCTGCATGAAAAGCACAGCGCAACAGGTCTTACTCTGGCGCCGTAACGCCTTTTAACAATAATTCCGTAATCATTCAGAGCGGTTTCCATGGACAGCTTTGAAAAAGCCGGATGCGCCCTGTAGTCCCTTTCAGGCGACAGAACAGGCTCAAAGAAGCATATCAGCTGCAGGTCACGGGTCTCGGAGGAAGCATTTCGAACAGTGACATCCCTATGCTCCCCGATCTCACCCTGGGGCACAAAAACCTCCACGCATGTTTCCAGCCCCTTTGTCCTGGAGTAAATTCTTCCATGTTCTCCTGTAAACTCACAGCGGAAAACAGAGTTCGGATTATAGTCGGGGGCAGGCTGAAGGGCGAAGAAGTCCGTACCAGATTTAAGGAAAAAGCTTATTCCAAGATCCTGCCCAAAGCGATCGCTGCTAAACCTGCACACCCTGATATCTTCCCAGGAGGAGCGGCTTGTCCCCAGCTCGGACAGCAGGACCGTATACGCGCCGTTTGACAGCAGTGTGCACTGGGGATTTAAGATATCTGTTCCGGTAATATTCTTTTTCCAAATCTCTGTAGGTATACGGTCGGGCTTTTCCGGCACATCCGCGCCCTGTCTTGTGGTTATCACATGGCCCACAGGCCCCTTCTCCTGAAGAAGCTCGGCATGGCCGGACATGGCGGGATTGGCCATGAACCTGCGCTGCATAATAAAATCCCTCAGCACATTGTCGATGGCCAGTATGCTCATACCTAA
Organism: Clostridiales bacterium; assembly: GCA_012520295.1. Taxonomy (GTDB): domain Bacteria; phylum Bacillota; class Clostridia; order Oscillospirales; family Oscillospiraceae; genus JAAYOP01. The sequence goes on from JAAYOP010000090.1 coordinate 9,635, forward strand.
ATGGTGCACCATGAAGCATTTTACTATTTCATGCTTGCCGTTCCCGGCTCTGGCGGGCGTGAAGTCCGCCGCTTCATAAAAACCGTATCTGCCCTCCATATTCAGCTTTTTAAGTCGCCTGAGATTCTTAAGAGCCGATTTAAGGTTATAGGGCAGGGTCAGAAAGGTGGAATAGGGGGAAACCACCGTTTCCCTCTCCATACCTCTTTTGAGAGCCAGGCTTTGTACACCGTGGGCTTTATACTTGTAGTTCAGGGCGGTATCAAAGGCATAGAAGGAACTCTCGGAAATACCCCACGGTACACAGTTTTTCTTCTGGGCATAAAGGCAAAATTTCAGGCTCTCGTGAATAAGGGAGTTTTTGTAGCAGGGCATCAGGAGATTTGGCATGAAATATTCAAACATCGTCCCGGTCCAGGATGCCATGCCGGTGCGTCCGTCAACGCAGGCAAGAACTCTGCCCAGCTTCTGCCAGTGCTTCTTTTCCACCTCTCCCCTTGCGATTGCAATATAGCTGGTCTGTCTCGCCTCGCTGGCCAGCAGGTCATACCAGCCCTTTGTCAGGGTGTTTTCCGTTGCGTCAAAGCCAATGGAAAAAAGCTTTCTGTCCTCATCATACAGCGGTTTGAAGTTCATTTCCGATATCAAATTTTCAAGCCTTGTGATAAGTTTCTGTTCCTCAAGCTCCCTGAGCCCCTCTATGAGCGCGATTATGCAGCCCACCAGGTTTCCGCTGTCAACGGTGGATACATATCTGGGCTCCAGGGGCTTTAGATTCCTGATATCATACCAGTTGTATAAATGCCCATTCCATTTTGGGAGCCTTTCCACGGTGGACAGAATATTCTCAATAAGACCCACAGCCCTGTCCCTGGTGCACAGGTGAAGGTCATAGGCAGCCAGAACCGAGAGCATTGCCAGTCCGATATTGGTGGGCGATGTCCTCTCTGCCGTGCCGGTGGCCGGCTCCTCCTGCCAGTTGTCGGGAGGAAGGAAGCTTCGCTTAGGAACCAGCAGCCTATCAAAATATCTCCATATATCTGACGCGCACCTGTTCAGGAAATTCCTGTCCTCCTCCGAGATGATTATCTCATCCTTTTTTTCACGGCTGAAGACACACGCCAGAGCCGGTGTAATCATCCATATAAGGCCTATGGCCATACCCGCCGGAAAAGGAGACAAGGTGAGGGCAAGTATACCTGCGGCCACGGAAAAAAACATTTTTCTGAAATAAAAAATATAGCCCTCCGGGTTGGCTGAAAGAGAATCCTCGGCGGTCACCCACGCCAGCATGTTCTTTTTTGATATCAACATTCTGTAAAGAGCCGTCAATATGGCATGCATGCTGACATATGCGGTATATGGCAGCAGAAGAAACTGCAAAAAAGTTTGCATTACTGCCCCGGCAAAGCCGGAGATGACGCTGGACCTGTACTTGGGCTTCAGAGCGCCCCCCGGCCTGAGCATAGTGTCCGCCGAGCTGATAAGAAGCCTGGAGGAAAGGGATATGAGAGCGGCCACCACGGCATAGACCACTGCTCTGCCGCTCAAAAACATGCTCAGATATACACAGATAAAAAGAGCCGGCGGCGTAAGGCTTCTTCTCAGGTTGTCGAATATCTTCCACTTGTTTATTGAATCCAGCGGGTTTTCTATCTTTTCATTGTTCTCATTTCTTACCTTTTTAAAGATCCAGGGCAATATCTGCCAATCCCCACGCGTCCACCTGTGCATTCTGTCATAATAGGAGGAAGCTTTATGAGGAAAGCCATCGGTAAGCTCGGTGTTGCTTAAAAACCCACTGCGGACATAGGCTCCCTCAAGAAGGTCATGGGAGAGAATCCAGTTCTCGGGAAATCGGTGATTCAGGCAGGTGTGATAAGCGTCTACGGATACTATGCCCTTTCCGGTAAAGCTACCCTGGTCGAAAAGGTCCTGATATATGTCTCCCGCGTTGCTGGCGTATGGGTCAATGCCTCCCTGTCCGCCGAATATGGCGGCAAAGTCACTGCGGTTCGCAGCAGAGAGATCCAGGGCAATCCTGGGCTGCAAAATACCATGACCGGAGCTTACTATTCCCCTCGCGGTGTCTACAACGGGCGAGTTTATGGGGTGCATAATAGCTCCCACCAGTTCTCTGGCCGTATCAACACCCAGCCTTGTGTCGCTATCGAGCAAAATCAGATATTTCACATCGTATAATTGCCCAGTCTCGTTTGAGCCGATGATAATTCCGCTTTTCTCCCTTTTTATCAGTCTTATAAGCTCTACTATTGCCCCTCTTTTTCTCTCCCAGCCCATATACCGCCTGTCCCTGGGATTGTAAGACCTTCTTCTGGAGAAAAAATAAAAACCTCCCCCGTATTTTTCATTCAGCTTGTTTATGGCTTCTTCCCCGTCCCGCAGGAGCTTATAATCCTCGGCAGTTATCTCCTTATCGGATTCCTTAAAATCAGCCAGCAGTCCAAATATAAGCTGAGTCCCGGCAGAACTGTTGGCCAGCTTATACTCTTCCAGCAGCTTGGCATATTTTGCGCAGGAAGCCCGGCTGTTCAGAAGCATGGAGATAACACACAGGGTCCTGCCCTCCTCCGGGATACCCTCTTTTAACTCCAGTCTCGGCAGCCGGCAGGGCCTGGTAAATTTTAAAATCAAATAGTCCGCAGTATTTTTGACTATTTCAAATACTGGAAGAAACAAGAGGAAAAACAGTAGAGGCATATCAATAAAATACGCCACCAGCAAACTGAGAAACAAAGTTACCAGAATATGCGAGCCAATAAACAATGTCCCTTTTCTTTTCCTCTTGGGCCTGCCCAGAGGCTCTTCATATATATAGTATCCTACATGCGCCCTTCTGCCCTCACCCTTTTCGGCCAGCTCAAGAATCCCTTTCGCCACCTCATGCTCGCTTTCCATTTCTGCTTCCGCCAGCCTGGCAATATCTCTCCTGTAAAGGCTCCGGCTTTCCTGGTCCATCCTCATGTAAATACCTGATGGGTCTTTGAGCATCAACTGCTCAACCCGGCTGACCTCTTCAAGGATTTTTGAGGCATCCATGGAGGACAGCAGCCTCAGAGACGAAAAAATCGTCGCCACCTGAGCGATCATCTCCTCATGGCGCCCTCTGGCTTCGATGGCCTTTTGGCTTATTTCATCGGGAATATCCTCCCCGCTGCTCTTCAGCTTCTCGGCAAGTTCCTCGGCATAAAAGCAGTTGGATTTGTCATTTCGCTCCAAGCACAGTATCATATTCTCAATACTCCTTGAAGTCTCATAGAGCATTGATACAAGAGCGAGTTTTACCATAGGCACAAAAAGCGAAAGCTCTTTTTCAGTCAATAAAAGCGCGTTCTGGAAATTCTCCAGAAAACACCTAAGTCTTTCTGCATTGACCTCTCCCTTGCCCGAGCGAACCAGTGAAAAGGCAGCGGCATGTATGACAGGCCTTTTATATTCCTTTGCCTGCGGCAGAGCCTTCGCCTTTTTCAAATCGGCTATTACAGACTTTGCCTCCCTTTCGGCTATATATCTGTTATCAATTATCCACTCAACTTCTGTGGGAATTTTCACCGCAGACGCTGCGTACTTTTCAGCGTAATAACAAATATTCTTTAGTTTTTTCAGCTTTTTTTCCAGGTCCGAAGCGGATTTTCTTGCGCTGATTTCGCCTGAAACCGCAATGGTTTTCGCTGCGTTTTCCGAGTACTGGGCCAGTCTGTCCATATCTATATAGAGGAATGTGTTCTTTTCGCTGACATTGTTCATAATCTTATTCCAACCTCGTATATTCTCTTGCTTGAAACTCATTGAGCCATTCCGATATGCTATATTTTTATAATAGAGCATGTAAATTATTCAGAGCCAAAGCTTCCCGACCCCGAATTTTGCATTTTATGCCATTTGTTGAGCCCTTTCAGCGAAACACGACAAGTAAAATCGCTTTACGAAATTTTCATAATCTATTGACATCGGACTTTTTTTATTTTAATATAGTTTCGTAAGGTGTATCGGCTTTACATATCATTGCATTGATGGATGCTGGAGGTGGAATTGTTTTGGATAAAACTGTGCGTATGACAATGCTCTTCGACTTTTATGGCAATCTGTTGACAGACAAACAAAAGGAGTATATAGACCTGTATTACAACGAAAACCTTTCACTGTCAGAAATCGCAGAAAACGACGGAATCAGCAGGCAGGGCGTAAGGGACATAATTATACGCGCCGAAGGGATTTTGGAAGCGACGGAGGAAAAGACCGGGCTGATGAGACGTTATTATGAAATGCAAAACGACATCAAGGCTATCGAAGGCTACCTTACCGAGATAGCCCAGCTAAACCAGACCAGATTTAAAAACGGCCAGTTGCTCAATCTATGCAATGACATATACAACAGACTGCAAGTTCTCAAAATATAGGTTTAGCATGAATCAATCCTGATTTTTCAGATGTTCCACCGGTTTGGAGGCATAAATGGCATTTGAAAGTTTGACAGAAAAACTGTCGGCCACTTTTAAAAAGCTCAGAGGCAAGGGTAGATTGAGCCAAGCCGATATTAAAGAAGCCATGCGAGAGGTCCGCCTGGCTCTGCTGGAGGCCGACGTAAACTACAAGGTAGTCAAGGATTTTATCCAAAGGGTCAGCGAGCGCGCCAGCGGCGCGGATGTGTTGGAGAGCCTGACTCCGGCCCAAATGGTCATCAAAATCGTCAACGAGGAATTGACGGCGACCATGGGCAGCGAAAACACAAAAATTAATATATCCTCAAAACCGCCAACCGTAGTAATGCTTGTGGGACTTCAGGGCGCAGGAAAGACGACAAACGGAGCAAAGCTGGCAGCCCATATGAAGAAAAACGGCAAGCGTCCTCTTCTTGTCGCCTGTGATATATACAGGCCCGCGGCTATTAAACAGCTTGAAACTGTGGGCGCCCAGGTGGACGTGCCTGTTTTCCAAATGGGTACATCCGACCCGGTGAAAATAGCAAAGGCGGCTGTTGAGCACGCTAAAAAGCACGGAAACGACATGGTCTTTCTGGACACTGCCGGCAGGCTTCATATAGACCAAGCCATGATGGATGAGTTGAAGGCCGTCAAAGCCGCAGTTAATCCCGACGAAGTCATGCTGGTTATCGATGCCATGACCGGTCAGGACGCTGTCACAACGGCAAAAGCCTTTGACGATGCTCTGGGTATCGACGGTATTTTCCTCACAAAGCTGGATGGAGATGCCAGAGGCGGAGCGGCCCTGTCAGTCAGAGCTGTGACGGGAAAGCCAATAAAATTTGCCGGCATAGGCGAAAAGCTGGACGGTATTGAGCTGTTTCATCCGGAGAGAATGGCCTCCCGAATTCTTGGCATGGGCGATATTCTGACCCTTATAGAAAAAGCCGAGCAGAGCTTTGACGAGAAAAAGGCCATCGAGCTGACAAATAAGCTCATGTCCAACAGATTTACACTCAACGATTTTTATGATCAGCTTGTCTCACTGAAATCCATGGGCTCCTTAAACGACATTGTGGGTATGCTGCCGGGAGTGGATACAAAAGCACTCAAGGGCGCGGCCATAGATGAAAAGGCTCTGGTTCGCACTGAGGCAATCATACAGTCCATGACCGAGGCTGAGCGGAATAACCCCTCAATACTAAACAGCAGTCGTAAAAAACGCATCGCCGCCGGAAGCGGAACCCAGGTTGTGGATGTTAACCGTCTTCTCAAGCAGTTTAATATGATGCAGGACATGGCAAAGCAATTCGGCGGAAAGGCTGGTCGGAAGGCGCTGAGAGGCAAAGGCTTCGGTAAGAAGCGCGGGCTCTTCGGACTATAAGCAAACTAAGCGAAACCGAATACAAAACGGACCGCTTATAAATAAATTTATTTGGTTAAAACATCTGCCAAATATACACAATACTTTACGGAGGTGCACCTTAAATGGTCAAAATCAGACTTCGCAGAATGGGCGCAAAGAAAAAACCTTTTTACAGAATAGTTGTAGCGGATTCCCGTTTCCCCCGGGACGGAAGGTTTATTGAGGAACTGGGAACCTATAATCCTCTCACTGAGCCTTCCGAAATCAAGGTCGACAAGGAGCGCGTTCTCAAATGGATGAAGGACGGCGCCCAGCCCACCGATACGGTGAAAAAATTGCTCAAAAAGGCCGGTGTTATCTAAGCATCTTTAAACCGAGTACCGAAAGGAAAGGATTATGAAAGAACTTTTACTTTACATTGCACGCAACCTTGTTGACGAACCTGATGCTGTTACGGTAACCGAGAGAGAAAAAGAAACGGGAACAGTTCTCGAGCTGCGAGTGGCAGCGGCCGACATGGGTAAGGTTATCGGGCGGCACGGCAGAATTGCCAGGGAAATCCGTACATTGGTAAAATCTCTGGCACAGCGCCACGGCAAAAGAGTCAGTGTGGAAATCATAGATTGAATATTGCCGCTCTTTCGGAGCGTCTCTTGATACGGGACGCTCTTTAAATTATCCGGCGGAGAAAATTGAACGGAAGATTGATAATGAAGAAGAAGCGTTATCTGGAAAGCGGGAAAATTGTAAATACTCACGGTATAAAAGGCGAACTCAAAATTTATCCCTGGTGCGACAGCCCAGAGTTTCTGCTGGATTTCGACAGGATTTATATCGACGACGTGCCTCATACCGTCCTGTCTGCCCGTGTGCACAAGGGCATGGTGATTATGGGGCTGGAGGGCATATCGGACATAAACGACGCCCAGCGCTATATTAATAAAGTGATTTTTATTGACAGGCATGATGCCCGGCTGGAAGAGGGCGCGTTTTTCCTTCAGGATATTATAGGATTTTCCGTTTTTGATGAAAGAGGGACACGCCTTGGAATTCTCCAGGAGGTGCTCACCAGGCCCGCTGGGAACATATACGTTGTCGCCGAAAGCGCTGAAGATAAAAACGAGCGTCTTATCCCCGCTGTCCCTGAATTTATTAAAAAGGTTGACCTGGAGCGTGGCAAAATAATAGTTTCACTTATTGAAGGGATGTGAGTCTGCCCAATGGCCGTTAGCATGCATATTGATATTATGACCCTGTTTCCCGATGCGGTGGAGAATATGCTGCGCACGAGCATTCTGGGCAGGGCCCAGGAGAGAAACATAATCCGCATCGAATGTCACCAGATACGGGACTATACCACCAACAAGCAGAAGCAGGTTGACGACTATCCCTATGGGGGCGGCATGGGAATGATTATGCAGGCCCAGCCCCTGCATGCCTGTTGGAAGTATTTGTGTGACCGGAGCGGATATCGGGTCCACACGATTTTAATGTCTCCCCAGGGAAAGACCTATCACCAGGAGGACGCAAAGCGCCTGAGTAACCTGGGCAGGCTTATACTGGTCTGTGGACACTATGAGGGGGTGGACGAGAGATTTATAGAAGAATGTGTGGACGAGGAAATATCCATCGGGGATTTTGTTCTGACCGGCGGTGAGATACCCGCAATGGCGGTGGCCGACTCCGTTTGCAGACTTGTTCCCGGCGTCCTCAAAGATGAGAGCTGCTTTACAGAAGAGAGCCACTGGAACGGCCTACTGGAATATCCCCAGTACTCCAGGCCTGAGATTTGGGAAGGCCGGAGAGTCCCCGAAATCCTCCTGTCGGGCCACCATGCCAATATCGCCAAATGGCGCAGGCGCCAATCTCTGAAGAGAACTCTCCTGCGCCGTCCCGATATGCTGGAAACCGCCCGGCTCAGTGAGCAGGACTTGAAGCTGCTGGATGAAATAAAGGCAGAAATTGAAAATGAAGGCAAAGGAGAAGGGCTCCAATAATGGCACCCTCCTATCCACCAATATGTGGTTGATTTGCGGCCATATACATATGAATTGCTGCCCTGATACCGCAGAGCCTGTTGCCGGTGGAAAAGAGTTCCTTAAGCCCCATATTGCTCCACGGCCTCAACCCCAATCCCTTCGACTTAGGTCTATAGCTGTCGGATAGGGACGGGATAATAAGAGGCCTGGCGCACAATTACCCTGATCTGGCCGGGCAGGATAAATAAAGACGTCAAAAGTGAAATTATAGAGCGGAACGAAAACTCCGTGAAATGAATAGTAAGCTTGATAGCACAAAAGTAGGATAATAGTGAAAAGTAAAAACACCGCTCGGCCCATAATATTTTTAGGTTGAGCGGTGTTTTTACTTTAAACCGGTATAATTCAAAGCGCATAAAAGCGGTTTTATTATCTGCCTCTTCTGCTCTCCCGGTAGTCGGCCTCATCCTTTATTTCCCGCCTGAAGCCTGCCAGAGCGTCCCGCCTTCTTTCATTTTTTTCAATGAGGTCCTCCCGCATCTTATCGTCGGAGGTGTTATTGAGCATTTCCTCGGCGGCCCGCATATTTCTAACAGTATTGTCTATATTTCGTTGGATTTTCTCCACATTGTCCCTGCGGTCATCAGGATTTCTTTTCAGTTTAAGCATCTCCTTTTAAACATAAATAGCAGTCTGATTAGGCTTTAGACTAATTCAATATTATTATTTAGCTTTTACGCCCTGTTATAAAGTCAATTAGAGGATGGCCTTCCTTTTATTGGGCGCTAGCTGGACAAGTGGTTTTGCCCCTTTCAAATACATTGACTGACTGCACACAGACATCAAATGAACCTGGAGTTGCTCATTTTTCCAAGAAAACCGGTTTACAGACATATTTTGTGACCGGAACTTAATTTGAATTTAGAACAGTAAACTGCTCATGCGGTCAACATGCTTTGAGACGGCTTCAAACACACCGGGATAGGTGCTGCCGGGCCCTCCGGCGGTGAGGCAGGGTATAAAATACAGCTTTCCACACTCTCTGCAGACCTTTTCCACATGGGTGGCTATGAGCTCCTCTGTCCAGTTGTGGACGTCCAGAATCCCGTTGTTCAGCCCTCCCATGAAGGAGATTTTTCCGCCGTATTTTTTTATGAGCTCAGGCACGTTATTTGTATCTACGCAGCCCTGAAAAACGTCTATGCCCATTTCTATCATATATGGCACCAGATTTGCAGCGTAGGAATCGCTGTGGTGAATAATAAGCTCAACGCCGTGGGATTTGTAATAGCCGTAAATCCTCTTATATGAGGGCACTATAAACTCTTCAAACATCTCAGGGGACATAAAGGACGACCTGTGGCTTCCCCAGTCGTCATGGTGGAGCAGGGCGTCAGGGTGATAGTTTTCACAAATAAGCCTTGCGTATTCCAGCTCCCAGTCCGTTATGTATTCAATAAGCTCCTTCATGGCCTCCGGCTCGGCATAGAAGTTTACCAGACAGTCGTCCATTCCCATCAGATAGTGAAGCTGCTCAAATACTCCGGGGGCAACCATGGCCGTGGCAAATTTCTCGCTCCTGTCTATCTTGTCAATCATGGGTTTTATCGCGTCCCACTCCTCCTGGGGAAAATCAAGACTTGGAGCCTTGACGGTTTCACGCCATCTAGTTATGTCCTTTACCACCTTATGGGCTTCATCGTGGACCGGAAAGGGCCCCGGCGTATTGGCCTGGTAGCGGATAGTCACTCCCCAGCTGTTGACACATTCACTGCCCGGACCTTCCAGCGCCATATTCCGCCTCATATACGGGTCTCCGAATATGAGCTCCAGAGCCTCAAACTGGTTAACAAATCGGTCGGGCTTCCCTCCCCGTATGGTTTCAAGCATATTCCGTCTCTTTGTCAGCATAACAATGCCTCCCCGTAATTATTTGTAATTTGATACCTGCCAAACAAACCTGTTTTGTCCCTTTCAAATACATGGATTGACAGCCTGTGTGTAGGTTTTTTGCCTACCACGGCAAAAAGCCTTTTACAAAGGTATTAATTTAATAATAACTCCCCTGTCATCATATGGCAAGCCCGGATGCAACCTACGGCATAAAAAACCTCCGGAAACATGCTCCGGAGGTTTTCATATTTTAATACTAATGCTCAGCGGAGATTTCCACCTTGTCATCCCCTGCGGTAACCTTGATGGTCTTTACCGGTGTGGCATAGTTGCTGATAATGATTTCTGTTACGGCGTCTTCCACCTCTTTTTGTATCAGTCGGCGGAGATTTCTCGCCCCATAGGTCAGTGAATATGACTTTTTCGCCAGATATTCAAGGAGCTTGTCGTCATATATCAGCTCCATCTTCTTTTCGGCCATGCTGTCACGAAGCTCTTTCATCATTATATCGGCAATCTTTAAGAAATCGTCTTCGCTGAGCCTGTTGAAGTAGACAATTTCGTCCACTCTATTGATAAATTCGGGGCGCAGGAAGGCCTTCAAGGCCTTCATAGCCTTATCCTTGCTCTGTTCGTTTATGGAGCGTCCAAATCCCACACTGCCGTCCTTTTTGTCGCTGCCCGCATTTGTGGTCATAATGATTATGGTATTTTCGAAGTTGACAGTCCTTCCCTGGGCGTCCGTAATGCGGCCGTCATCCAGTATCTGAAGGAGTATGTTCAATACATCAGGATGAGCTTTTTCTATTTCGTCAAACAAAATCACTGAATATGGCTTTCTTCTTATTTTCTCCGTGAGCTGGCCTGCCTCGTCATAACCGATGTATCCCGGCGGAGAGCCAATGAGCCTTGAAACCGCGTGCTTTTCCATAAACTCAGACATATCCAGCCGTATAAGAGATTCCGGGGAGTTGAAAAGATCGGCAGCAAGCCTTTTCACAAGCTCAGTTTTTCCAACTCCTGTTGAGCCGACAAAGATAAAGGATACGGGCTTTCTCTTTGCCGATATGCCAACTCTGTTTCGCTTTATCGCAGCGCATACAACGCTAACAGCTTCATCCTGGCCTACCAGATGCTTCTTAAGACGGTCGCTGAGCTTGGAGAGCTTTTCAAATTCGTCCTCTCTTATGCTGCTGGCTGGAATCTTTGTCCACAGCTCAATTACCCTGGCCAGATTGTCCACTGTCAAAGCGGGTCTTCCGGCCTTTTCCAGGGATCTGAGCTCGGATTCAAGCTGTAACTCGCGACTTCTTATAATCGCCAGTCTTTGATAGTCGGAATCATTTCCGGCGGACAAAATCATCTCCCGTTCCTTGGCCAGATCGTCCTTTTCCTTCATAATCTCGGCGGCTCGAGCAATGTTTTCATTACTCAGGTTGACATCGGAAGCGGCCTCGTCCAGAAGGTCTATGGCCTTATCCGGGAGAAACCTGTCGGTTATATACCGCTCGGATAGTATTACCGCCTGGCGGGCAATCTCCTCGGAAATTGTAACACCGTGAAAATTCTCATAATAATGGGCAATTCCCTTTATTATCTCAACGGTGTCCTCTATTGAAGGTTCAGAAACTATAACCGGCTGGAATCTGCGCTCCAGGGCAGAGTCCTTTTCAATGTGTTTTCTGTATTCGGTAAATGTGGTTGCTCCTATAACCTGAATCTCTCCCCTGGAGAGTGCGGGCTTGAGTATGTTGGCCGCATTCATGGAGCCCTCGGCATCGCCCGCGCCTACAATGCTGTGCACCTCATCAATGACGAGAATAATATTGCCATGCCTTTTTATCTCTTCTATGAGTCCCTTCATGCGGCTCTCAAACTGGCCTCTGAATTGTGTCCCTGCAACAAGAGCTGTTAAATCCAGAAGATAGACTTCCTTATCCCTCAGCTTATAAGGAACATTGCCTTCTGCTATGCGCTGGGCAAGGCCTTCGGCAATAGCAGTCTTCCCTACCCCGGGCTCGCCAATCAGGCAGGGATTATTCTTGTTCCTGCGGTTAAGTATCTGGATAACGCGGTCTGTTTCTTCAACCCTTCCCACTACCCTATCCAGCTTACCTTCCTGTGCTCGCCTTGTCAGGGAAATACAATAGTTTTCCAGAAACCTTCTCTTCTGACCGCGTGTTGAGCCTGTCTTCTCCTTGTTGCTTTCACGCCCGGGCTTTTGTGCATCTCCTGGACTGGGCTGGGCACCGAAAAGCTTATCTAAAAATGGAAATGTGGCCGTCTTCCCGCTTTCCTCTGTGCCGCCTTCAATACTCAGGTCGCTTAAATTCTCCACACCTTCAAAAGCGGCCATCATTTCATTTGAAATACCCTCCAGTTCCTCGTCGGTTATTCCCATATTGTCACAAATATCCTGGACATACTTTATTCCAAGCTCTTTGGCGCACTTCAGACAAAGCCCCTCACTTAAAGACTTGCCGTTTTCTATTTTCTGTATGAATAAAATCGCTACATTCTTGTTACATCTTGAACAAATTGTCGGTTGCATTGCTTCCTCCTTCTGGGACTATTCCTGCCTGGTTTTCCCATATCTCATAATCTGGGAAAATTTATAAACATAACTCACAAAGGCAACCAAGGTTACAGCTATGGCAACCGATATCATAATAGTCGCACCGAGATGAGAAATGCTGTTTTTTAATACTATAAGTATAACACACACTATGAAAAAAACAATCGTTGAACATTTACCAAAATAGTTTGACGGCGGCATATCGGACACTCTTTTATAGACAATAAATCCGCCGATACCCATCAGGCATTCCTTGATAACAAATACAATTATTGCCCATAAAGGAACTACCCTGTCGATAGTTATGCAGACAAGCACCGCAAATGTCATTAGCTTGTCACCAAGTGGATCAAGTATCTTTCCCAATGTAGAGGTCATATTATATTTTCTTGCGATTTTCCCGTCCAGAACATCCGACAATGCCGCTATGCCATAGATTAAAACGGCAAAAACCCCGGAATATTTGATGTTGCTAAAATATACCAAAACAAAAACCGGAACAAGGCAGAGTCTGAAGACAGATAATACATTCGGAAGATTCATATTTGTGTCCATTTCTCCGGCGAATTTTTCATTAACAAGTTCTGATCCTTTCTCGCCGGCGAATTGATCGGAACGCTTTTTTGTGTAAACAGGCAAAAATTCAAATCATCTGCTTAATTTATATACAATATGCCTTTTGGCTGCTTTGTTATCCCCCTTGCCTGTTACACCCCATACTTATATCTATGCTTAAGCTTATGTTAATGGGTATTATAAAAATAATAAAAATCAAATCCCGAATAATGCAGTTATCGGATTATTGTTCATAAGCCATTTTAAGACCACCGTTTTGTTCACAACAGCCTCGGGTAATATGAAACCAAGAAATCCGGCAGCCCAGGAAAGTATAAACAGAAGTATCATTCCTTTTACAAATCCCAGTGCGGCTCCGCCAATGCCGTTAATAAGATTGAGTCCCGGCAGCTTAAAGGCGAAGTTTATTGCGTTTGCCAGCAGCTTAAATACTATTATTATCAAAACAAATACAATAATCAACAGTGCAGCATATGCTATCGCACCGGACAACTTATGTACAATTGCCGATTTCAGAGAGCTTCCGACCTCCCTGAGCTCGTCTTTTAGCTCTCCGGCAAGCTTTTTTGCCGTTGTTTCCAATACTCCCAGCTTTTTCAGACTGTCGTATGAAACCTGGTATACCTCCTGCTCGCCATCATCCTCATCAGCCGGCAGCTCTTCCTGGCTTTCATCCACCGCCCCGCTCACCGCATTACTTATCATAGGCTCAATCATGGACGTAAAATCCGAGGAAAATGTTTCTGCGACGAGGTTCGCTCCGTAAAAAGCAACAACAAGGGCCAGTATACCGCTTATTCCCAAAATAAGTCCTTTTTTATACCCGCTCAATACACACAGAGCAAGGATGCCGATTAGTATCAAATCTAAAACTATATTCATATTCAGCCGTTAACCACCTCTCGGTTCAGCATCAGCTGCATCTCTACGGCTCAAAGACCGCCGCTCCATAGCCTGATATTATTATCGCCTTTCCGTTCCGGCACATAACAGCATTTTTTATGCCGGTCGTATCAGCAAGTTCCCCATATATCTTAAAAGTTGGGGTGTATACAACGGTTTTGTCCGAATATACCGCCACCAGATATTTGCCTGCGGCCGATATGGACAAAAGCTCTCCGTCCACATCTATGCTGCCCAGCTCCCTGCCGTCTGCGCTTACTGTGATCAACCTTCCCGTCTCGCCGGCCTTATGTTTTCCCAGGACCAAAAGGGCAAACCCGTCGCCGTCCAGACTATAGTCCTTCAGGTATTCTCCTTCGTAACGATATTCCGCTTCGGGCTTCAGCTCACTGTTTAGGATTGTCATACCCGTCTCGGACAGGGCACATATTTTGTTGTCCGCCAAATACTCTATATCGAACACAAGCCGGTTTTCTGCGATATATGAACCTCTTTCGGTTTCGCTGTCAAATCCAAAGGTCACAATCCTGCTGCCCTGCTCCGTTAGTGTTACTGCGGTCATGGACTTACTGTCCGGCGATATGGCCGCATCAATAAGATATCCCTCTCCGGAATACCATTTAAATTTCGGTGAAAGGCTTTTGTCGAAAACGGTTACCAGACCCTTATACCCTGTTTCCTCCGAGGCAACTGCCATCCAATCATTTTTGTTTAACGAGACGGATATAAGGGCTCCCTGGGCGGTCATATCCCTGACCCCACCCGTACTTTCTATTATTTTGAGCTTTGTGCCCCCTATATCCCATACGGCTGCTTTTTTGGTTCCTGAAGATATTGCCGGGCTGGACATTATATGGTCGGTAGAGACTATTGTATTTCCTTCCCCATCATAACAGGCCGCTCCCGAGGGGGAGCCTACCACAAGCATGCCGTTTATCTGAGAAAAAACATTTCCCATGCTCGCTTCAAACTCAAAGCTTTCGCTGACGGAGGGTCCGGAGCCAAACACCCGGCCTACATTCCGCAGCAGCGAATTGGCGGAAATAAACTCATCCCCCGGCAACAAAATAATCGTGGCGGCAAATATTATAACAAGCACCAATACGGAGACTATTATACGAATAGCGGTATGCTTTTTATTTTTTTTCATTTGAACATATTCCCTACAGCACCATCATACCAAATCTTTGTCAGATAAAGGCCATGGGGCGGAACCGTAGGCCCTGCCAGACATCTGTCGCCGCTTTCCAATATTTTGCTTATATCCTCCGGCTCAAGCTTTCCAATCGACGCGTAAATGACTGTCCCCACCATTGCCCTTGCCATATTATATAAAAAACCGTTGGCACAAACTCTCAGACTTATTATATCGCCGTTTTTTTCAACGTCAAAATAGTAAACCGTTCTGACAGTTGATTTAACATTTGAACCCACAGAGCGAACAGCCGCAAAGTCATGGGTCCCGACAAATTTTTCTACCGCCTTCTTTAGCCTGGTAATATCCAGGGGAGACGGGTAAAAATATGCCCTGTCCTTTAAGAAAGGATTCCTGAAGGATGAATTTAATATTCTGTAGGTATATTCTTTTTTCCTGCACGAAAGGATGGAATTAAAGTCCTGGGGAACTTCACATGCATCTGTTGCTACAATGTCGCCCGGTAACAGGGCATTCAAGGCAAAGGGCAGCCTGTCGCAGGGTATTGCCGAATTGGTTTTAAAATCAGCGCAATACATTTCCGCGTGCACACCGGCATCGGTTCTTCCGCAACCGGTGAGTACCACAGGCTCTTTAAGAATTTTTTCAAGAGCGGTTTTGACTGTTTCCTGCACCGTTATCTCGCTTTTCTGAATCTGCCACCCGTGGTAGGCCGTTCCCAGATAGGAAAGCCTTATGGCTATATTTCGCCTCATCTCACCACCGTCACAGTCCGAAATACCGAAGTGTTATGACGGCCGCCAGTAAACAGAAACCTACAGTAAGAGCCAGGTAATCCCGCCTGGCCATTACCAGACGCTTCATGCGCGTTCTTCCTTCTCCCCCGTGGTAACAGCGGCTCTCCATGGCTATCGCCAGCTCATCGGCCCGCCTGAAGGCACTTATAAAAAGGGGAATAAGAAGCGGAAGCATTGCCCGTGCCTTCTGAAGAAGGTTTCCCGTATCAAAGTCTGCTCCTCTGGCCTTCTGGGCGCTCATAATCTTATCCGTCTCTTCAATAAGGGTAGGAATGAAGCGAAGGGCGATACTCATCATCATGGCAAACTCATGTACAGGCACCTTTATTTTTTTCAGAGGATTTAAAAGCAGCTCCATTCCGTCTGTCAAGCTCATGGGGGATGTGGTATATGTCAGCAGAAAGGTTCCCGCTATGAGCATGAATATCCTGAGTATCATGAAGATGGAGCGCTTGATTCCCTCTGCCGTTATTTTAAATATCCAAAATTCCGCAATTGGTTCTCCCTGAGAAAAAAACAGGTTTATAAAAGCAGACAGGACAATAATTATAATCAGAGGTTTCATACCCCGAAAAATCGCTTTCAGACCTATTCGGGATATATATATAATAGTTGCCAGAAATATTAAAATCAAGGAATATGATACAAAGTCTTTGCATATGAAAAGAGCGGCTATATATGTGACCGTAAATATCAACTTGGTTCTCGGATCCAGGTTGTGTATTAATGTATCACCGGGGAAATACTGGCCTAGGGTGATATCCTTAAGCATGCCCCGTTCCCCCTTTCAGCGCAAGCAGTGCCCTCGAAGCCTGCTCAACGGTAAATATAGAGGGTTCAAGGGGGAGCCCCAGCTCCCTTAGCCTCATGGTAACCCTGGTTATTTCCGGTACTGAAAGGCCTATGGACTGCAGCTTTTCACCGTGGGAAAATACCTGATCCGGAGTGCCTCTCAAAATTATGCGCCCTTCATTGAATACCACTATTTTTTGAACCGTCCTGGCGATTTCGTCCATATCATGGGTAACCAGGATGACGGTAGATTCTTTTGTTCTATGGTATTCTTTTATGTTTTCTATAATCGACTCACGGCCTGCAGGGTCAAGGCCGGCTGTCGGCTCATCCAGGATAAGCACATCGGGGTTCATTGCTATAACCCCTGCTATAGCAACCCTTCTTTTCTGACCTCCGGACAGCTCAAAGGGCGATTTCTCCAGCAGCTCCGGTTCGATATCAACAAATTCCGCCGCCTCGCGGACTCTTTTATCTATCTCATCCTCCGGCAGCTTCATATTCTTCGGACCGAAGGCTATATCCTTATATACGGTTTCCTCAAACAGCTGATACTCCGGATACTGGAATACCAGCCCGACTTTAAACCGCACATCCTTGATATTGCTTTTATTCTCCCAGATATCTGTGCCGTTGAAAAGTATTCTCCCCGAAGTCGGCTTCAAAAGACCGTTAAGATGCTGTATGAAGGTGGATTTTCCGGAACCGGTATGCCCAATAATCCCAATAATATCTCCTTTTTCAGCTTCAAAATCTATATCTTCTATAGCCTGCTTCTCAAATGGGGTTCCCTGGCTGTAGAGATGGCAGAGTTTCTCTGTTTTTATTATAGGTGCCAAATATATTCAATCCTTTTCCAGGTGGATGCCCATAGGGGTCATCCCCTTTTTTCCGATAGCATAGTATAGATTGTTTGAGCGCATTCCTCCACCGACAGCGCTTCAAGGGGCAGGTGGAACCCCTCCTTACGCAGCCTGTAGAGCAGCTGTGTTGTTTCCGGTACGGTGAGACCGGCAGCTTTCAGCTCCTCCACATGGGTAAAGACCCAGGCGGGCTTCCCGTCCTGTATTATCCTGCCGTCCGACATTATTATAAGTCTGTCGGCATCAATTGTTTCGCTCATATGGTGGGTTATAAGTATCACCGTTATGCCATGGTCTTTGTTCAGCCTGTGAATTGTGTCGAGAACTTCCGACCTGCCCACCGGATCCAGCATCGCAGTCGGTTCGTCAAGCACAATACATTTTGGCCTCATGGCAATAATTCCGGCTATGGCAACCCTCTGCTTCTGACCACCTGAGAGGAAATGCGGGGCATGCTCACGGTATTCATACATACCTACCAGCTTTAATGCCTCATCTACCCTTTCTCTTATCTCCTCACTGGGTATACCGATGTTTTCCGCCCCGAAGGCCACATCATCCTCCACCACATTGGCTACTATCTGGTTGTCCGGGTTTTGAAATACCATTCCCACTCGCCGCCGTATCTCCAGGGTGAGACTCTCATCGGCGGTATCCATTCCGTCTACATATACCTTTCCGGAGTCGGGTAGCAAAATAGCGTTAAAATGCTTTGCAAGGGTTGATTTGCCGGAGCCGTTATGTCCCAATATGGCTACAAAACTTCCTTCCTCTATGTCCAGGCTTATGTTATCCAGCGCCGCGGCCTCCCCGGCATCGAAGGGCTGGTTTGACTTGTATCTGTATGTGAGATTTTTAACCTCGATAATATTCCTCTTCATTGATTTTAACCATCCATTGAATTAGACCGTCCGGCATTGTCACGCCGTCCACCGGCAGGTTGCTCCGCAGGGCAGCACCAGTCCGCTCTCGGTAACGGGAAGGCCCAGCTCAGCGCTCTGACTTTTTCCCCCGAATCTTTTGCCAAAGACAGTCTGGCTTATATAGGTGAGCACCGCGGAGGACAGTCCCGTGGTATAGGTATTTATAATAACAAAATCGGGCTTGTCGCTTAATACGCCCGCACATAGCTTTACAAAATCAAAAAGGTTGTCCTCAAGCTTCCATAATTCGCCCGAGGAACCACGCCCATATGAGGGAGGGTCCATTATAATGGCGTCATAACGGTTGCCCCGCCTTATTTCCCGCTCAACAAACTTTCTGCAGTCGTCCACTATCCAGCGTATGGGCCTGTGGGCAAGCCCGGAGGCAGCCGCGTTTTCCCTTGCCCAGGCTACCATTCCCTTTGCGGCATCCACATGGCATACCGCCGCCCCTGCCAATGAGCAGGCCAGTGTGGCAGCTCCTGTATAGGCAAAAAGATTTAACACCTTAAAACCGCGCTTTTTCGCGGATACCCGCTTTATAATAAAATCCCAGTTCTCGGCCTGTTCAGGAAATATACCCGTTTGCTTGGAATTCATAAGTTTTACATTGAATATGAGCTTCCCATAGCCAATCCGCCATGATGCGGGAACACTGTGGTTTTTCCACGCCCCTGTTTTATAGTGCGCATCGGGCTTTTTCCAGCCTTGGTGCCGCCTTGGAGTATCCCATATAACCTGAGGGTCCGGGCGAACAAGAATATGGTCTCCCCATCTCTCCAGTTTTTCGCCCCCTGAGCAGTCTATAAGCTCATAATCTGTCCACTTGTCACTGACCCACATCCCGGATATCTCCTGTTCTTACTTAGCAAAGTATTATATCATTTTTGATTTTTACCGTCAAACCGTAACAACAACAAATATTGTTATTATTTTCCCACTTATTTTTATATATAACAGCGATAAAGCTATCGCAGACAGAAGGCAGAAGCGAGAAGACAAAAAACATATTACAGAGGACAGAAGTGATAACAAAAATCCATATTGTTCCCCTTCATTATCCATTATTCTTATTCATTACTTCCACGCCCTCTGTCTGCCTCCCTACCTTATCTGGCCGTTACCGTAGATGATAAACTTATTTGATGTAAGCTGATTGAGTCCCATGGGTCCTCTGGCGTGAAGCTTCTGTGTAGAAATACCGATCTCTGCTCCCAGACCGAACTCATATCCGTCGGTAAATCTGGTGGAGGCATTGACATATACCGCCGCCGCATCCACCTGTTCAAGGAAAAGCTGGGAGTTGAAATAATCACTGGTCACAATGGCCTCAGAATGCCCGGAACCGTATTCATTTATAAAATCAATCGCCT
The DNA here is from genome assembly GCA_012520295.1 of Clostridiales bacterium. Taxonomy (GTDB): domain Bacteria; phylum Bacillota; class Clostridia; order Oscillospirales; family Oscillospiraceae; genus JAAYOP01. The sequence continues at coordinate 29,276 of JAAYOP010000090.1, forward strand.
CTGATATTCCCGATACGACCTTAACGGCAAGAATAAAATCATTGTATTCTGTTCTATAGTCTTCCGGCACAGCCTTTTTAACCGAACTTCCAAGGATTTCCACAGTCCTGCCACAGCCTCTGAGCTCAACATTTTTCGTATCCAGCTCTTTCCTTGCCATCGGAAGGAATTTTTCAGCCACAGCTTCGGAAACAAGCAAAGTCTCCATGGCATTGCATACCGAAGGCCTGGAGCATTTGGCATTGAAAACTATTTCCACCGCCATATCCAGGTCAGCACTGTCGTCCACATAGACATGGCATATTCCTATGCCCGTCTCAATTACAGGCACCTTCGCGTTTTCAACAACGCTTTTAATAAGTCCGGCCCCGCCCCTGGGTATGAGCACATCCAGATACTCGGACAGCTCCATCAGCTCCAGAGCGCTTTGTCTGGACGTGTCCTCTACCAGGGATATACAGTCCTCCGGCAGACCGGCGGATTTTATTGCCTTCCTCATTATGCTTACTATTGTTTTATTGCTCTGGAAGGCTTCCTTACCGCCCCTCAAAATGACCGCATTGCCGGATTTCAGACACAGCGCCGCAGCGTCCGCAGTCACATTCGGCCTGGATTCATATATTATGCCTATAACGCCCAGAGGAACACTTTTGCGGCCTATTATCAGGCCGTTGGCCTGGGTCTTCATTTCGGTAACCACACCGATGGGGTCCTCCAGTGCTATCAGCTTTCTGATACCCTCCGCGATAGCTTCGACCCGCTGTTGTGTGAGTGTAAGCCTTTCTATAAAGGATTGCTTTAATTTGTTTTCACGGGCGAGGGCCAAATCCTTTTCGTTGGCTGCCAATATATCTTCACAGCCTTTCATGAGGCAGTCCGCAATTGCCTCCAGTGCGGCATTCTTCACCGCCTGACCTGTACTGGCCAGTATTCTTGAGGCCTTTTTTGCCAAGGCTCCCTTTTTTTCAAGCTCTGTCATGGTGTACCCTCCCAAATTCTCCGAATATGTAATTTGCCAAAAAGAATATCGAGTATAAAACAGGTTTATGACCGCTGCTTTTTCGGCACAAACCGGGTGCCCACGCTCTTGCCCTCCAGAATTTCATAGAGACTTTCCAGGCGCTGGCCGGAGGTTATCGTCATTTCAATGCCGTTTTTCAGAGCTATCTCTCCGGCAATAAGCTTTGTGGCCATACCCCCCGTGCCCCAACTGCTTCCGCTGCCCCCTGCCATTGCTCTCAGATTGTCCGTAATCTCATATACCACATCCACGGGTTTTGCACCAGGGTTTTCCCTGGGATCGCACTCATACAGCTTATCCGTATCCGTCAGCAGGATAAGCCTGTCAGCCTGGCAGAGCACGGCAACGATTGCAGACAAGGTGTCATTGTCACCAAGTATTTTGTTATGCCCGGTTTCGATTTCCGCATAAGACACCGAGTCGTTTTCATTGACCACGGGAATTACCCCCAGCTCCAGCAAGGCCTCAAAGGTTCTGATGAGGTTTTCCTTCCTCTCCGGTATCTCCACATCCTCATCGGTAAGAAGAATCTGCCCCACTATCTGGCCATATTCCGCAAAAAGCTTGTCGTACAGATGCATAAGCTCCAGCTGTCCAACGGCAGCCGTTGCCTGCTTCATGCGAAGTTCCGCAGGCCGCTCGGTGAATCCCAGCTTATTTGTTCCCACAGCTATGGCTCCCGAGCTGACAAGGATTACTTCATTTCCCATCCCTTTAATATCAGAAAGTATCCTGGCGAGATTATCCAGGGTACGCAGGTTTACGGTCCTGCTTTCTCTCATTATGGTGGTTGTCCCTATTTTTACCACAATTCTCTCTGTGTCTTTCATAATCATATTTCCTTCCATTGCCGCGAAGCTGTGCCACAGGTTATCCGGTTCGCAAAGCAAGCTCATCGGCAATCCATTTTAAAAATCCGGTTTCGGAAAAAGCCCTGTCAACGGCCTCCTTTGCCAAGCTGGTTTGGCTCTCAATGGCATTCCTGCATTTCTCAATACCTAACTTGGTGGCAAAGGTGGACTTTTTGTTTTTTATATCAGAACCTGTCGGCTTTCCCATCTGGTCAAAGCTGCCCTCCAGGTCCAGTATATCGTCCCTCAATTGAAAAGCCATTCCCAAAAGAGCGCCGAATCTTGCAGCGGCAAGTGCCTGTTCCTCAGTTGAGCCGGCAGCCGCGCAGCCCATTACACAGGCCGCCATAAAAAGAGCGGCTGTTTTAAGGCTGCAAATGGTATTCAGCTCATCCTCCGACAGCTCCTTGTCTTCCCCGATTATATCCAGATACTGGCCGCCGCACATTCCCTCATAGCCGGCAGCGCCGCCTAAAACCCCCGCTGCTATCACTATCCTTTCAGCGGGTAAATTTGCTCTTAAAGCCGTGTTAAACGCCTCCGCCTGAAGGGCGTCGCCGGCCAAAAGAGCCTGCCACTGACCAAAAACCCTGTGGTTTGTCGGCTTTCCTCTCCTAAAATCATCATTATCCATACAGGGCAGATCGTCATGTATCAGCGAGTATGTGTGAAGCATTTCAACCGCGCATGCAAAGTCCAGGGCCAGCTCAGGAGGCTCGCCGGAAATCCGGCAGAACTCAAGGGTCAGAACAGGCCTTATCCTCTTTCCGCCGGCCAGCAGACTGTATCTCATAGCTTCTCTCAACGTCTCCTGGGGAAGCCTTTCACCTGAGAGACACATATCCAGCCTTTGCTCTATCAGTAATTTATAGCTCTCATAAATTTTTCTAAATTCATTATTCTTCATCATCAAATTGGAGCTCTTCGGGTTTACCGTCCTTGCCTTTCATAAGCTTTACTATTCTTGCTTCCGCGCTGTCCAGCAGCTTGCCACATTTTGCAACAAGCCCCGTACCCTCTTCAAAGAGTTCCAAAGCGCTTTCCAGCGGAGCGTCCCCTTTCTCAAGCAGCTGCACAATTTCATCGAGCCGAGCCATTGACTCCTCAAAGCTCATCTTCTTTTCCGCCATTTTTCCCAACCTTCCTGTTCTCAATCATTCAGTTACCCGACAGGCTATATTCCCTTCACTGAGTTTTATTTTAAGCCTCTCGCCGTTTTCCACGTCACAGGCCCTTTTGACAAGAGTGCCGTCTTCCTTTTGGACTATTGAATACCCCCTGGCCAGTACCTTCAGCGGGCTCATTGCGTCCAGGGCCGCTGTCAGCCTGATAAACCCGGCCTTTTTATTGTGAACCAGGCCGGAGGCCAGAGAAATAAGCTTCTCCTGGGTAAAGTCCACCAGCATCCTCCTGTCCTGTATATAATAGAGGGGACTTTTTAACACCCGGTTTTCCTTTAAGCTGTTGAGCCGCTCCCTGCAGGCTTCCAGCTGCCTTTTCAGAGCTTTGGCAAGTCTGATATCAGTTGACCTTAGCATCTCAGCCAACTCAACTCTGTCGGGCACCGCCAGCTCCGCGGCATTTGAAGGTGTTGCGGCTCTCAGGTCGGCTACAAAGTCCGAAATTGTTACATCCGGCTCATGGCCTACCGCTGATATAACCGGTATTTCGGATTCGTATATTGCCCTTGCCACCCGCTCGTCATTAAATGCCCACAAGTCCTCAATGGAACCTCCGCCTCGCCCCGTTATAATCACATCGGCTATTTTGTGTGCATTTGCGTAGCGTATGGCTCCGCATATCTCCGGAGGGGCCTCCGCACCCTGAACACGCACGGGAAGTATAATGAGCTTTGCGATGGGAAACCTCTTTCCCAGCACCCTTATCATATCCCTGACAGCCGCCCCCACCGGCGAGGTTATTATGGCAATCCTCTCAGGATATCTGGGTATCTGTTTTTTCTTTTCCCTGTCAAAGAGCCCTTCTTCCTGCAGCTTTTTCTTTAGCTGTTCATATGCTATGTGCAGGTCACCGATACCATCAGGTGTTATGCCTGTACAGTAAAGCTGATACTGCCCATCCCTCGGGTAAACTGAAACCCGCCCGGAGGCTATGACTTTCATGCCGTTTTCAGGACGGAATCTCAGAGTTGATGCCTCCCGCCTGAACATTACGCAGCGCAGGGCCGCTTCTGTGTCCTTGATTGTGAAATAGTGATGCCCTGAGGGATAGATCTTATAGTTTGAAAGTTCGCCTCTGACATATACTCTTGACAGAACCGGTGAGGAGTCCATCATTTTTTTTATCAGACCGTTGAGCTCTGCCACACTGAATATTTTCTTATTCATTGCATATCCCCCATTTTTCACACTGGTTGACTTTTTAATCCTTACCTGTCATTCCTCCAGAGCCCTGTATGTGAGCAGGGCAATTCCCAGAGCATTGTCCGTGGCATATTCCGGAGCCGGAAAAATACCCTTCGGAATCCTTGACCTGATATATATACTGGAAGAAACCCCGCCCGAGAATAAGATTGGCAGCGGACCGTATTCCGCGCCGGCGTTTTCACAGGCTCTGATTAAAACATCGGCCAAGGTTTCAAACACAAAGACCGCTATCTCCCCATGCTCGCACCCTTTGGAAATCATCTCTATAACCTTGTTTTCCATTCCCGACAGGGAAAACTCGGTACCCCTCAGCTTTATTTTATAACTGTCCCTTACCCGCCCTTTACATGCCAGCTCATCCAGTCTTTTGCCGGCGGGAAAGTCCATACCCATATGAAAGCCCGTCCTGTCAATAAGCTGGCCTGCTGAAATATCGTTGCTTCCTCCAATCCTGCGACAGCTTACGCTTTTTCCCATGGGCGTCACATATAAAAGCTCGGTGGTTCCCCCCGACAGGTGCCATGCCAGATGGGGCCTGTCCAGAAGATGAGAGCTTCCCGATGACCAGGCTGCAGACGCTATATGACCCTGCTGATGTGAAAATTCATAATAGCCAATTCTCAGTGTCTGGGCCAATATTTTTCCGGCGCAAACCCCCGCCAGAAAACAGGGCATATATGACCCCTCTTCCTCCCTGGGCTTTGATGCGACCCCTACTGCCCTTATATCCGTGTGTTCAAGCTCCAGATTTGACAGCACCTGGGGCAAACTCTTTACATGCTGAAAAAGCGCCTCATTTTGCCTGAGCCCCTTTGTCCCCTCGGGAACGGTGAGAGGCTTGCCGGAATTTTGTCCACAATCCCTATGTCCGTCAAAAATTGCGGCGGAGGTTGTATAGTTGCTTGTATCCAAGCCCAGACATAAATCAGCCGTCAAAGTTCGCTTCTCCTTTTATAAAGCTTCCCAATACGCCGTTGATAAAGGATACGGTTTCCCGCTGTTCATATTTCTTTGCCAGCTCCACAGCCTCATTGACTGAAGCAGCTTTCGGAATATCCGGCATATACAGGATTTCAAACATGGAAACCCTCATAATAGCCATGGCAGTTCTTGAAATCCGTTCCACCTTCCAGTTTTTTGCGTATTTTTCTATATATGAATCCAGCTCGGCCAAATGCTCCGACACACCAATGGCCAGCCTTCTGATATATTCAAGCTGCTTTTTGTTGGGATAGTCACTATAGACAGGGACTTCATCTTTAAGGGTTTTATAGTATTCCTTATCAAACATGATATCTAGCAGCTCTTCTGTTTCCAGCGGGTTAATGCCTGTCAAAAAAGAGATATGAACCGCAATTTCCCGCGCCGCGGATCTTAACATGGTTTTCCTCCGAGAGTGTGTTGGATTTGGTTTGTATTCTGTTTTTCTATACAAAACCAGCGGGGGATATCCCCGCCAGAGTATTATTGATTTTTTATGCTTTTTTATTTCTCTTTGCCCATTGCAACGCCTGTAACGTGGACATTAACGGCAGAAACGGAAAAGCCTGTCATGGATTCAATGGCGTCAAAAACCTCGTTTTGAATTCGTGTGGCCACATCATTTACCGAGAATCCATATTTAAGCTTGATAAATGTGTCTATGGTTATAGCCGAATCCTCTACACAAACCTTAACACCCTTTGCCGCGTTTTTCCTGCTGAGCAGCTCCGATATATCCTTCCCGTGGACATTGCTTATGCCGCCTATACCCTCAACTCCGGCCATGGCTTCAAGAGCTATTATCGCAATTACATCCTCTGATATATTTATACTTCCCGTTTCAACCTGGCGGGTTAAATATTCCTTATTATCCGACATTGTCAAGTTATCCTCCCATCCTGCCATATTAAAAAGCTCTGCTGTTGTTTCTGGTTATTTTACCACATAATATTATAAAAATAAAGCAATTTGTTTTTTTATTTAATGCCCACTATCTGCGGTTGTCAAACATATGGTCCATTTTTTTAGGAAGTCTGTCAATGGTAAGTAGTAGTAGCGCTGTGGGAAGCGTTGAAAAGTCTAACGCACCTTTTCAATGCTTTCCATAGCTGTTGGACA
>JAAYOP010000091.1 GCA_012520295.1 Clostridiales bacterium
CGGCAGATTAAAGAATAATTATGGGGATTACTGTTCCTTTCATTTGTTAACATCATTAATTTCAGCAAGCTTTTCTGAACAATTTCCCTTGTTATGAAACTTGCCAACGTTTACTTGACACATACCGGTGTGGACAAAGCTTATTCAATGGAGTAAAATTGAGTTATAATAAGTCGGAGGTAGTATATGACATTAGAGGATGCAATCAAAAAAGCGGCTCCCTCTTCCCGGCAGGCATATCGTGCCGCCCAAAGGCGATGGGACAGCATCGCAAAGCCCCTGGGAAGCCTGGGCCTTCTGGAGTCGGTGGTCTGCAGGCTTGCGGCCATTAAGGGAAGCAGCGATTTGGAAGTGCCGAAAAAGGGCGTTGTTGTGATGTGCGCGGACAACGGTGTGGTGGAAGAAGAAGTTACACAGACAGGGCAGGAGGTAACGGCCATTGTCACCGAAAACATGTCAAAGGGCATGTCCAGCGTATGTAAAATGTCAAAGGTGGCCGGAGCGGATGTTTTTCCGGTTGATATCGGTGTCTATCGTCAGGTCCACGGCGATAGGATTATCCAAAAAAACATCAGGCGCTCCACCGCCAATATGACAAAGGGCCCCGCCATGACAAGGCAGGAGGCCATAAAGGCGATAGAGACGGGAATTGAGATAGTTTCCGGGCTTAAGGAAAAAGGGTACGGTCTTTTGGCAACGGGGGAAATGGGAATTGGAAATACCACCAGCAGCAGTGCCATAGCCGCCGTGCTTCTTGATAGGGAGCCCTCGGTGGTAACGGGCAGGGGCTCCGGACTTTCCAGTGAAGGCCTTGCCCGCAAAATAAAAGCCATAGAAAAGGCGATAGAGATTAATAAGCCAAATCCGGCTGACGCTCTGGATGTTCTCTCAAAGGTGGGGGGACTGGATATAGCCGGTCTGGCAGGGGTATTCATAGGGGGCGCTGCCTGCAAAATCCCTGTTTTGGTTGACGGGTTTATTTCCGGCATCTCGGCTCTGGTTGCAGTCAGGCTGTGTCCGAATGTTAAGGACTATATTTTGGCAAGTCATATTTCCGGTGAGCCGGCCGGGGATATGGTGCTGGAAGCTCTTGAACTGGAACCGTTTCTGAATGCCCGGATGCGCCTGGGAGAGGGCACCGGGGCCGTTGCCGTTATGCCGATTATTGATATGGCGCTGGCCGTATATTGTGGGATGAGCACCTTTGATGAAGTGAATATCGAGGCATATACGCCCCAAGAATAATGAAAGGCAGATAAATAAAAAATATGCTGGTACTTGTCACAGGAGGCGCTTCCTGCGGGAAATCCGAATATGCCGAAAAGCTTATTGCGGACAGTGATATTAGACCAAGAATCTATATAGCTACCATGGAAGCGTATGACGAAGAATCCAGGCTGAGGGTGGAAAAACACCGGAAAGCCAGGGCGGGCAAGGAATTTGAGACCATTGAGTGTCCCTGCGGGCTGGCGGATGTGGAGGTACAAAAGGGCTCGGCCGTGTTGCTGGAATGCCTGTCCAACCTTACCGCCAATGAATGCTTCGGCGGAGAAGGTATGCAGGGTGCCGGGGAGAGAATTCTCGCCGGGGTGGACAGGCTTATGGGCTCCTGTTCATTGCTCGTAGTTGTAACAAATGAGCTGTTTTCAGACGGAAGACCCTACGATGGGGATTTAACCCGGGATTATCTCCTCACCCTTGCCGGGATAAACCGAAAGCTCGCCGCCAGGGCCGACCGGGTATATGAGCTGGTATGCGGTATACCGGTAATATGGAAAGGAGCGCCGAAGTGAAGATATTAAGATCTCTTTCCATGGCATTTACGATGTACTCCAGTATACCGGTGCCCAGGGTGAAATGGGAAAAGGACAATATGGCATACGCAATGTGCTTTTTCCCGCTGGTGGGGCTTGTAATAGGAGCGGTCCTTTGTTTCTGGCTGTGGCTTTGCGGCCGTCTGGGCATAGGGATAGCGTTAAGGGCGGCCGTGTGTGTGCTCATGCCTCTCGGAATTTCCGGAGCCATACATATGGACGGTTTTTGCGACACAGCGGATGCCCTGGGCTCCCGGCAGACAAAGGAGAGAAAGCTGGAAATCCTAAAAGACCCGGGAGCGGGAGCCTTTGCCCTTATTTGCTGCTGTGCATATTTGCTTTTATACTTTGCCCTCTGGTGCGAGGCGGATATAAACCTCCGGACAATGCTTGTTGCCGCATTGATACCCGTGCTGTCCCGTGCCCTGTCCGGCCTTTCGGTGGTGACCTTCAGAAACGCCCGCGGCGGTGGGCTGTTGGCCACCTTTTCAAGGGCCGCTCAAACCGGCGTGGTGCGTGCCGTGATGTGTTTATGGATTGCCGCCCTCCTGGCCGCCCTGGTCCTGCTGGGACACCTGGCGGGAGTTGCCGCCGTCCTGGGCGCTGTTATCGTGTTTATATATTACAGGCTTATGTCCTACAGGCAATTCGGCGGGATAACGGGAGACCTGGCCGGTTATTTCCTGCAGCTTTGCGAGATGGTATCCTTCTTGTTTGTGATAGTATTTCAAAGGATATGAGCCGGGTTTATAAGCTTGGGAAAAGCACCGGAGCCAACATAAAAATTCCGTAATGGAGGTAAGCATGATACTTGTTATCGGGGGATTTGCCCAGGGTAAGCTGGATTATGTGCTGGGCAGGACAGGATATACGCAAAATGATGTGGCCTATGACTTTCAATCCGCTGTGAACCGCCCCATATTTTATGGACTTCACAATGCGGTTGCCCGGTGCCTCAGGGCGGGCGGTGACCCGGAGGAAGAAATAAAAAAGGTTATAAGTGAAAACCGGGATATAATTATTATCTGCGATGAACTGGGCTGCGGAGTCGTTCCGATTGAGCCCTTTGAGAGAAACTGGAGGGACTGTGTGGGAAGGATATGCTGTGAGATTGCCGCCCGTGCCCATCGGGTTGAGAGAATAATATGCGGGCTGCCGATGGTTTTGAAGGGCTCGGAAAAATGGAGCTGATTTTAATTCGCCACTCCATGACCCGGGGAAATTTGCAGCGCAGATATGTGGGTATTACCGATGAGCCTTTGTGCCCTGAAGGCGTTGAGCTTGCCCGGAGCAGAGCGGCAATCTTCCCAAGGGTCGAATGCCTGTATGTAAGTCCCCTTGTCCGGTGCGGGCAGACTGCTGATATTCTGTATCCCGGTGTGCCCCGTACAGTTTGCAAGGATTTCAGGGAAACGGACTTCGGCCGCTTTGAATACAAAAACTACGAGGAGCTCAAGGACGACCCTGATTACCAAAAATGGCTGGACAGCGGGGGAACAATTGGGTTTCCGGGCGGTGAGAGCATGGAGGAGGCCTGCGAAAGGGTCCTGGCGGCTTTTGATAGAATGCTGCATGATTTGAAAGAGAAGAATATTTCCACTGCCGCCGCTATAATTCACGGTGGCACAATAATGGCAATAATGTCCGGCAGGATAATTCCCAAGCGGAGCTTTTATGACTGGCAGCTGAAAAACTGCGAGGGCTACCTGCTGTTGGAACATGAAAATTGTGGGCTGAAACTGGTCAGGGAATACAGGCTGGCATAGAATATTGTTGACAAAAGCATAAACGAGACGGGTTTCGTCTCGTTTATGCTTTTTTTGGGCAATTGTTTTCTGCTATCAGGAAATTTATAAAAAAATAAATACTAACGCAGATGATGGTTAAGATAAAAAGTATCTACGGGTAACGGAGGTCACTATGTTCAGCTTTCTGATGAAAAAGGCAGGGATATTCCTGGCAAAAAAGCAGGGCGCCGAGGGCAGCAAAGAAAAAAAAGAAGACAAGCCTAAAAGGCTGTCCAAAAAACTGCCCGAGAATCTCTCGGTTATACGGGAGATTATGAAGGGGAGCAGCGACATAATAATAAGAGAGTTTTATTTGAATCTGGACCGGATAGTGGAGGGCGCCCTTATTATGGTGGACGGCCTTACAGATGACAGGATAATAAATGACAATATAATATATCCTCTTATGCACGATGCGCGGCAACATTTGAAAAAAACCGGCGGAGATATGGACATTATCTCCCATATACGAAATTCCCTGCTGTCTGCCAGCCAGGTAAAGGAAGAAACAGATATTGATGAGATTCTCAACGGATTTTTAAACGGAGATGTGGCTCTCCTTGTCAATGGCGCGGCAAAAGCCCTGATTATAAGCTCAAAGGGATGGGAAAAGCGAGCCGTCAACGAGCCTCCCAGCGAGGCCGTTGTCAGAGGACCCAGAGAGTGTTTTATAGAAAACCTGAGAACAAACACAGCCCTGATAAGAAGAAAGATAAGAAATCCCGGGCTGACCTTCGAGTCTTTAACAGTAGGAAAAAAAACAGGCACAAACGTGTGCATTGCATATATAAAGGGAGTAGCCAGGCAGGAGCTCATTGATACAATAAAAAAACGCCTCACATCAATAGATACCGATGCGGTTCTGGAGTCGGGCTATATTGAGCAGTATATAGAGGATTTCCCGGAGTCAATTTTCGCCACTGTCGGATTTACCGAAAAGCCCGATGTGGCTGCGGCGAAAATACTGGAGGGACGAGCTGCGATTATAGTGGACGGGACGCCCTTTGTGCTGACTGTGCCACTGCTTTTCGTAGAGAGCTTCCAATCGGCGGAGGACTATTATTTCAGGCCGTACTTTGCCAACATGCTGAGAATTACAAGGGTAATTTCATATGCCATAACAATTCTTGCTCCTGCCCTTTATGTGGCCATAACCACGTTTCATCAGGAGCTTCTGCCCACAAGCCTCCTGCTGACTACGGCCAGCGCCCGTGAAGGAATTCCTTTTCCTGCTTTTCTCGAATGCCTGATTATGCTGATGACCTTTGAGATATTGAGGGAGGCAGGAGTAAGGCTACCCCGCCCGGTGGGACAGGCGCTGAGCATCGTGGGTGCTCTGGTTGTGGGTGAATCGGCCGTATCGGCGGGCATTATCGGAGCGCCCATGGTCATAGTCGTGGCAATTACCGCCTTGTCCAGCTTTGTTACTCCCAATGAGGCCGACTCCGCTGCGGTACTGAGGCTCATTCTGCTTATACTGGGAGCTGTTTTGGGCGGGTTTGGGATTGCTATCGGGCTTCTGGGCACCCTTGTCCACCTGAGCTCCCTCAGGTCTTTCGGTTATCCCTTCCTCTATCCCATAGCTCCGTTTGATGTGGAGGATTCAAAGGACGCGATACTGCGCGCGCCCCTCTGGCTTATGATAAAGCGGCCAAAGGAGATGTCGACGGATATAAAGCGTCAGACAATCAACGTGCCTCCCACAGGCAAAGATATCAAAGACAACAAAGGGGAACTTATCTGAGCCCATGAAACACAGGATTTACAGATTTTTATTTGCCGCCCTTATTCTGGCGCTCCTCCTTGCCGGCTGCTATGACAGGCGGGAGCTAAACACCCTGGGTTTTGTCATGGGTGTAGCCATAGACAAGGGTGAGAATAAGGACGAGATTGAGCTGTCCCTACAGATGGCCAAGGTGACCGGCAGCGATCAGTCGGAGCCCGGTTCGGGCTCTAAAGAGAGCGGTACCGGCGGGGATTCATATATAAACGTTTCCGCTTCAGGAGAGAGTATCAACCAGATTGTCAGGGATATGGAGTACAAGGTAAGCCGCCGGATATATGTGCCCCACAATCAAGTTGTTGTTTTCGGGGAGGATATGGCAAGGCAGGGGATAAGAGATGGTATGGATTTCTTTGCCAGGGCCCCCGAGGCGAGGGCCACTGTCTATGTGCTGGTGGCAAAGGGAAAGGCGGCGGATATCCTGGAGGCCGACACTGTGTTTGAAAAAATGCCCTCCAGCGACCTGAAAAAGATAATAGACGAACAGGATATCACCTCCACGGTTCCTCAGACTACCCTGTATGACATTATGAACGACATACTATCCAGATCAAAAGCGCCGATCCTTCCCTATATAGAAATCATCGATGATAAGGGCAGCAAAAGAATTAACTGTCTGGGCAGCGCAGTCTTTAAAAACGATAAGATGATTGGACATATGGATTTGCAGCAGACCAGGGGAACGCTGTATGTGCTGGACAAGGTGCAGACGGGAACCATGACGGTAAAATTTAAAGACGCGGCTGCCGCAGCGGAGATAAGACAATCGAAAAGCAAGGTAAAACTGAGTCTGAAGAAAGACGGCGGCGTAAAAGCCGAAATCCAGGTACGCCAAACTGTGGGTATTGGGGACCAAAAAGGTACCCTCAACATAGCCAATGCGGAAAACATACCAGTCCTTCTTAAGGAATCGGAAAAAACTGTCAAGGAGGAGATAATGGCGGCGATTGATAAGGCGAAGGAGCTGGGGGCTGACGTTTTCGGGTTTGGTAAGAGCATATACAGAAAATATCCCCGGAAATGGAAAGAGATTGAGGAGAACTGGGAGGAGGTTTTCAGGGAAATGGAGACTGTGGTTAAAGTAAAGTCAAAGGCCGATGGCAGCGGAAGAATAATGAGGCCGATTGCGCCTGCCGTACAGTAATGCAGAAACTATTTTATCGGAGCGAGGATTGAATTTGAAAATATCTGTAAAACAAGCCGGCTATACCGCGGCCGCATTCATATTTACCTCTGCCCTCCTCACTAAAGGGGTATATATGTATTTAAGACAGGACTCCTGGGTGGCCGTCATTCTGAGCTTTTTAGTAAGTCTCATATTTGTGTATATCTACGCCACCTTGAACAAATGGTTTCCGTCCAAGAGTCTGATTGAGATAAATGAGGCTGTCTTTGGGAAAATTATCGGCAAGATTATATCGGCAGGGTATTTATTCTACTTCTTCACTTTAATTATCCTCAATGCCCGGGATATCAGCGGGTTCGTGGGCTATATTCTTCCGACTACGCCCTATGTGGTTATCATGGTCGCTTTCATATATACATGCTCCTGGGCGGTCAGGAAGGGGGCATGGAATATAGCGAGCTATGGCCCCCTGATTGTATTTGTATCCCTGTTTGTTATCATGCTCAACGGGCTTTTTCTTATCAATGATATCGAGCTGAACAGATTGGCCCCCGCTTTTACTTTTCCACCGATAAAATATATTGCGGGCACCCACCTTTTGACCGCTCTGCCTCTTTGTGAAATCTTCGTGTTTTTTATGTTTGTCCCCTATTTGCAGAAGGCCGACGGGCTGGGCAAAGTGCTCTTCAGGGGATTGACTGTGGGCGCGGCGGCACTGCTTTTTATAGTTATCAGAGATATAGTTATTTTGGGGGATACACTCTTGATTTTATCGCAGCCTACCTATTCCGTAATCAGGCTTATAGACGTGGGAGATATACTTACAAGGGTTGAGATCCTATATGCTGGTATTCTGATTTCTCTGATGTTTATTAAAATAAGCGTTTTATATTATGCAACGATTACCGCAGCGGCAAGGCTTGTTAAAACAAGCTCCCATGATTATCTCATCAGGATAACAGGAGCTTTGGCGGTAATATTCGGGCTGTCCGTGTTCAGCGCCGAATATGAGCATATGGATTGGACCAACAGAGCGGCACCCATATATTCATCGTTTTTTATAATGCTGCTTCCGTTACTGACTCTTGGCACCGCGGCAATACGGGGTTTGAACAGAAAAAATAAGTGAGGGAGGCCGGCAGAATTGGCTTTTGTGATATTTCCAGTCTTTGCGCTGATGGCGCTTTTTGATTTTCCCAAGCTGATAAATGATAAAAGGAGCAGAGAGATAAAGCTCCTTTCAGCGCTATACATTATCGCCTTTGCATTGGCTTTTATGCAGGCGCTGGGAATGGAAATACCCAGCCTTATCAAATGGATTCGGGATGTGATTCTGGACGTGCTGAAAATAGGATACAGTCTTTGAGCGTACGGATTTTGGGCTGAGATAAAAAAGAGAAATGCGAAAGCAACCAACCCTCGCATTTCCGTGAAAATATATAGATTATATAGATTTGCCGGCATTATTTAGCTGGAGAGTTTAAATCAGATCAATGCTCTCTGCTTCTGTCGGCTACTTCCCTTTCTCTGAACAACAGAGATATGCACCATATTCCCGCAAGGCCGACTATTGTGAATATGACCCTGCTTACCGATGAATTTGTTCCGAAGAGATAGCTGACCACATCGAATCTGAAAATTCCCACGCTACCCCAGTTCAAAGCACCGATAATAATGAGAAATAGTGCGATTCTGTCCATGATCATATAAATTTCCTCCAAGTCGTTTAAACGATACAGCTTTACTATTCCCTCAAAGACACATTATATTCAAACACAAAAGGCTATTTCAAAAGTATCAAATCAAGACAATATATAAATTTTGTATAGTGTACAATGATATGGTCTAAAAAAAGAAGAAGCTGACCCCTAACTGTGGTAAAATGGTAAGTGCTAACAAACCAATCACAGAAAGGGATAG
>JAAYOP010000092.1 GCA_012520295.1 Clostridiales bacterium
GCTTTTTGTGCTATTCTTTTCATAGAAGCTATCCCTTTCTGTGATTGGTTTGTTAGCACTTACCATTTTACCACAGTTAGGGGTCAGCTTATTCTTTTTTTAGACCATATCATTGTACACTATACAATATGGATAATATACCATGTGTAATGATGTTATGAAATCTCGGGAACCCAATATTTTTTTGAAAATGAGAAGTGACAGGGTGCGATACTTTTAGTACCGGGCCCCTGTCACAAGCTGTTCAATCTAAAGGATTTATGCCTCCTCGTCCTTGTAGACGAGTCTGTACTCATTGTTCTGAGCTGAGAATATTTTTTCTATTCCGTCATCAATCAGGTCTGTAATACTTTCCTTATATTCAATTTTCGCGCTGATGCTGCAGTTTGAGCTCAAGGCCCTGGGGACGGGCATAAGCTCGCATTGAATATTTCCCTTCCTGCACATACGCTCAAACTTAATGGCGTCCGAATGAGTGAAAAACAAAACGAAATAAACCATATCTATTTTCTGGCTTCTATTATGTAAACATCATCTTTTTCTGTTATTGATGCTGTGTAGCCGGCGCTCCTGACGAATCTGACCACATTCTCTTTTGCCGTATTGTTATCCACTATTATTTCCGCGCCTTCCGGGTCCTTTTCCAGCGCCTTTTTCGTCATCAACACGGGCTGTGGACAGCTCATACCACATGTATCAATTCTGGTCATACAATCAACCCCTCTTTGTTATTTTTTTAGTTTTGAGAATATATCCGAGCTGAAAGATGAAATGATAGCTAAAAACACAATGCATATAATAACGGCTATTTTCCCGTTAATGGTTGCGCCTGCCGCACTGGAGGCTAATCCGAAATTGTGGGCTATGCCTGCCCCCACCAGCATTCCCATAACAGTGACCGCAGAGTCAGCGTTTCCTTCTCCGGACAGAATAAGCTGCCTGAGAGGACAGCCGCCCAGTAAAACCGAGCCCCATCCTACTACAGCCATGCCCAGGAAATTCCACATCCCGTCAGTGTGCGCTATTGGCTGGTTATTAAATCCCAGCTTAAAGTATCCAAAAATCAGATTGGCGATGATACTGAAAACCAGTATGCCGATAAACCCAAGGAGAAGATGATTGTCTCTGAAAAGAAGCATATCACGGGTTCCGCCAACCATACACAATCTGGTTTTTTGGGCCAGAGCTCCAACCAACAGGCCTGCCGCGAGGGATATTAATATAGGCGCGGACATAGAGCCGGGCCCTTTTTCACTGAAGAATATAAAAGCCGGCGCAGCTAAAAGGAGCACAAAAAGTCCGATATTCAAGGCGGGGAAAATATAGCCCTCAATTTTAGACATTTTATAGTTCCTTTTTAGGCTGAAGCCTTTGTTTAAGAAAAAGACCCCCACAAATATTCCGGCGATAAACCCGACCAGTCCCAGCAGAGCATTCAGATCTCCGCCTCCCAGTCTCAATATCATCCTTAAGGGACATCCGAGAAACATCAGAGCGCCAATCATCACGACTATTCCCAGCACAAATCTTGCAAAAGGCGAAGAACCGCCTTTGGATGCAAATTCCTTGTTTATTAATGATAATATAAAAGCGCCCAATACCAGGCCAATTATTTCGGGTCTGATGTATTGAACGACCTCTGCTCTGTGAAGACCTATAGCACCGGATATATCCCTGATAAAACAGGCAATACAAAATCCCATATTTGCCGGGTTGCCAAAATACACAAGCAGTACCGCCACTACTCCGATAAACGCTCCGGCAAAGATAATGCCTTTTTTCCCTTTCATCAACATTATCACCCTTAAATACCACATTTGTAATCAGTTTAGCATTTGACACTTCTAAAGTAAAATAGAATAATCTAATAGATGGTAAGGCAAGGATTAGATTGGCCTATAAACTTGTATATGATTTGTTTTTGGAATATAATTGCATCATATGATGTCCATTGAACAAATGGGTTTTGCCCGTTTCAGATACAGTGATTGACTGCCTTTTTGCCGATTGCAACAAAAAACCATGCACCTGGAATAATTCAAAAACGCAGCAACAGCAATACTTTGACATTGTTATTGAATTGTCCAGCAAATATTTAAAGTATGAAGGAAATCCTAATGAAGTATGTTTATTTGGACAATGCGGCCACTTCTTATCCAAAAGCGCCTGGCGTGGCGCAGAGCATGTCCCACTATATCCTGAACGTGGGGGCAAATGTAAACCGGGGGGTGTACAGCTCATCCTACATAGCTGAAAATGTGGTATATGAAACCCGGGAATTCCTGTGTGAGCTGTTTAATTTCAATAAGCCGGAAAACATTATTTTCACAAAAAACGCAACTGAAAGCATGAATGTGCTCATAAAAGGCTTATTAAGGGAAAATGACCATGTTATAATCTCCTCAATGGAACACAATGCAGTTATGCGGCCTCTGAACGCAATTAAGAATAGAACCGGGTACACAATGGTTTTATGCAATGAAATGGGAGAGATTGGTATTGAGGATGTAGAGCGTTCAATCAAATCAAATACAAAGGCCATAATAATGGCACATGCTTCAAACGTATGCGGTACTATTCAAGACCTGGAAAGGGTCGGGGAAATATGCAAAAGGCACAACCTGTTTTTTATAATAGACAGCGCTCAGACAGCAGGTTTTCTGGAGATGGATTTTAAGAAACTCAATGCCGATGCAATCGGTTTTACAGGCCATAAAGGCCTGCTGGGACCTCAGGGGACAGGGGGATTTGTTGTCAATGACAGACTTGCCGGAGAAATGAGCACCTTAATTGAGGGAGGGACCGGAAGTCTGTCCGATACTGAGATACAGCCTAACTATATGCCCGATAAGTTTGAAGCAGGAACATTAAATATTCCGGGCATATACGGACTCAATGCCGCCCTGAAATATTTGCGGAGCCAGGGTATACAGAGTATTCGGGAAAAAGAAACCCTTCTTATGGATAAGCTCCTGGAAGGGGTGCTCAATATTGAAAACATCAGACCCATCGGGAAGGCGACGTCCGATGGCAGAACCGGCATATTGTCAATCGATTTTGTGGACAATGACAACGGCCTTGTCGCCCATGAGCTGAGCAGGAATTACGGTATTATGACAAGAAGTGGACTGCATTGCGCGCCTTCTGCCCATAAGACATTGGGGACTTTTTCCGCTGGCACAGTGAGGTTATCCGTAAGTCATTTCACCACTATAAAAGAGATTGAGTATACAATAGATTGTATAAATAAGATAGCAAAGTGTAAAATCTGATGGAAGGGGTTGCGGATTTTGGAGTTTAACCAACTGGAGAGCTTTATCAGCGTTGTAAAGCATAAAAGCTTTTCACAAGCCGCAAAGGAATTCTACATAACCCAACCGACTGTAAGCAACAACATCAAGAGCCTGGAAAAGGAGCTTAACACCACCCTTCTGGACAGGACCAGTAAAGATATAACCTTGACAGAAGCCGGTAGAAAATTATATGAATTTGCAGTGGAGCTGATAAATACAAGGGATAAAGCAAGGCATACAATTATGGATCACAGTGAAAAAATAGAGGGCGAAATAGAGATCAGTGCAAGCTCTATTCCGGAACAATATATATTGCCCTATATAATTAAAGACTTTTTGAGCATCTATCCCGATGTATCTTTTTCTGTCAACCATAAGGATTCAAAAAACATAGTTGATGATATTTTGGAAGGCATTAATTATTTCGGGATGGTCGGCGCAAAGTACTGCTCTGATAAGCTGGAGTATATGGGTTTTTATGAAGATGAGCTGGTTCTGGCCGTACCTGATAATGAAAGGTATCCTTGGCCTGCCGGGGAATACGTGGATATTGACGTTTTGTATACAGAGAAGCTTATTATCAGGAAAAAAGGCTCGGGGACCAGAAGATTAATCGAACAAAGGCTCTCTGCCAAGGGGATAGATCTGGATGATTTGAATATTGTCTCATTGGCAGAAAGCAATGAAATGATTAAAAAAATGATTGAGCTGGGGCTGGGAGTAAGCTTTGTATCAGAGATATCCATAAAAAACGAAGTTGACCTAAAGCTGATAAAGCCCCTGAGAATAAAGGATTTGAATTTGGAGCGGAGCTTTTATTTTGTCCATAATAAAAGAAGGACTCTGCCTCCTGCAGTAGAAGCTTTCAGGGATTTTTTATCCCAGTGGCGATATAAAAATCATTAGAGAATGGGGGGAAACATATGTCGACAGAGGAAATAAAACTGACTCAGATGACGGCAAGCGCCGGCTGAGCGGCTAAAATAGGACCAGATGTCCTGGCGCAAGTTTTGTGCCATTTAACGCAAGACTATGATGAGAACCTTCTGGTTGGTATGGGCACTTCTGATGATGCATCAGTGTATAAAATAAGTGATGACCTGGCTCTGGTGCAAACCCTGGATTTTTTCACTCCGGTAGTCGATGATCCTTATGAATATGGCCAAATAGCCGCCGCAAATTCACTGAGTGATATTTATGCCATGGGCGCTGAGCCAAAGTTGGCCCTCAACATCGTATGCTTCCCTAAGGATCTGCCTAAAGATATTGTCAGAAGAATTCTGCAGGGAGGCCACGATAAAGTCAGGCAGGCTAACGCGCTAATTGTCGGAGGCCATTCTGTAGAGGACAGGGAGCCAAAATACGGGCTGTCCGTGACCGGATTTGTAAATCCGGCAGATGTGCTAACCAACAGCAATTCAAAGGAAGGGGATGCGTTGATTCTTACAAAGCCCTTGGGAATAGGCATTCTGAATACGGGAATAAAAGCGGACTTGGTTAGTGAGCAGGGATATAAAACAGCGGTTGAAACTATGGCTGAACTAAATAAGTTTGCCAAGGACGCAATGATGAAGGTCGGCGTCAACAGCTGTACGGACATAACCGGTTTTGGTCTGCTGGGCCATGCCTTTGAAATGGCCCAGGGGAGCAAAACCACCCTTAAGCTTTATTCCGACCGCATTCCTATCATTGAGGAGGCCATTTCCCTGGCGAAAATGGGGATTATTCCCGGCGGAGCATATAGAAACATGAATTACGTTAAAGACCATGTTGAAATTTCCGGGAAAATACCTCGAGAGAGAATCGACTGCCTGTTTGATCCGCAAACATCGGGAGGTCTTTTAATTTCGGTAGAAAAAAGCAAAGCTGATATGTTACTCAATGAGCTTAAAAACAACAAAACGCCCTATGCTCTGATAGGTGAAGTCTTAAAAAGACAAAGACGCAGCATAATTGTGGATTAAACAATTCATATTCAGCCAATTGGAAAAGCAGCACCCGTTTGGGAGCGGTCAGATAGGGATTTATAATTCCTGAAAAATTCGGCATAGTCGTTGATTTGCGGCTATGCCGTTTTTCGTTTATTTTGGTAAGTCGATAGCGCCAATGCAGTTATAAAAAATCTGAATCCGCTGGGTTCTGCGGCCATCTATCTTTTCAGCCTTGAATACTATAATTTTGTCAATGAA
>JAAYOP010000093.1 GCA_012520295.1 Clostridiales bacterium
GGCAGATTAAAGAATAATTATGGGGATTACTGTTCCTTTCATTTGTTAACATCATTAATTTCAGCAAGCTTTTCTGAACAATTTCCCTTGTTATGAAACTTGCCAACGTTTACTTGACACATACCATAAAGCCACTGTTGTTGACATTGGTATTATTGGGCTATAAAATGAAATCAATGCTAAATATAAAAAACAGGAGAAATTTCATTGAAAGATATATTATTGCTAAAGCAGGGCGAACTTATATTAAAAGGGCTTAACAAAAGGCGTTTCGAGCAAAAACTGATAGGAAATATCAAAAGAAGGTTAAGGAGCTTAGGGCCTTTCAGAGTCTATTCGGCCCAGTCAGCCATTTATGTGGAGCCTGAGGATGAAGGCATTAACATGGACAAGGCATTGGAGGCAATGCAAAAGGTTTTCGGTATAGTGTCGGTTTCCAGGGCTTATTCATGCCCAAAGGACCCCGACGCCGTTTTTGAAGCAGCTCACGATTATTTAAGGGAGCAGCTCCTTGCCGCCCACTCCTTTAAGGTTGAATCCCGGCGGTCGGACAAGAGGTTTCCAATGACATCCATTGCTCTTTCTCAATATGTGGGCGGCAAGCTTCACAACGCATACCCCCATTTGAGGGTAGATGTCCACAACCCTGAGCTTACGGTCAATGTGGAAATACGTGAATATTCCGCCTATGTGCACGCCGGAGGTCTGCCGGGTGCGGGGGGGCTCCCGGTGGGTACCGGGGGACGGGCCGTCAGCCTGCTTTCAGGCGGTATAGACAGTCCTGTGGCCACATGGATGGCGGCAAAGCGCGGCATAGCCGTGATACCGGTACACTTTTTCTCCTTTCCCTACACTTCCGAGCAGGCAAAGCAAAAGGTGCTGGATCTAGCTTCCATCCTCTCTCCCTATTGCGGGAAAATGGCGGTGGAGATAGTGCCCTTCACAAGAATACAGGAGGAAATACGAAAACACTGTCCTGAAAAGTATTTCACCCTGTTAATGCGAAGATTTATGATGCGTATCTCCGAAAAAATTGCCGAAAGAAACGGGTGCAAGGCTCTTATAACCGGTGAAAACCTCGGTCAGGTGGCAAGTCAGACAATGGAAGCCCTGGCAGTCACTGAGGAATGTATCTCTTTGCCTGTCCTCAGGCCTCTCATTTGCTTTGACAAGGGGGAAATTGTTTCAATAGCCCGCAAAATTGGCACCTATGAGACTTCGATTCTACCCTATGAGGACTGCTGCACGGTATTCACTCCGAGACACCCAAAGACCAAACCGAGGATTGAGGACGTTCGCCAGGCGGAAATACCCCTTGATGTTTCGCTGCTGGTGGACGAGGCTGTTGAAAACACCGAGAGGGTCGATGTACCTGTCTGGCCCCTGTAGAAGAAAGAGGTGTTTATATGAATTACACGGCTGAAATTATCTGTGTAGGAACAGAGCTGCTTTTGGGTAACACCGTCAATACGGATGCAAGGGACATCTCCGAAGCCCTGTCGGAGCTGGGGATAAACGTATACTTCCATACGGTTGTGGGGGATAATCCCCAGCGGCTTAAAAGCGCTGTGGAAATAGCCAAAACCAGAGCTGATATTATAATCACCACAGGGGGACTGGGCCCTACCTATGATGATCTGACAAAGCAAACCCTTGCTGATTGTTTTGGAAAAAAGCTTGTGTTCCATGAAAAAGAGGCCCGGCGTATAAGAGACTTTTTCAGACGTCTTGACAATATGGCAATGACCGAAAACAACCTTGCCCAGGCTTATTTCCCAGAGGGTAGTATTATATTTGAAAACTCAATTGGCACTGCTCCCGGCTGTGCCTTTGATTCTGGAGGAAAGCACGTCATAATGCTGCCCGGCCCCCCGGGAGAATGTAAGGCGATGCTGCGCAGCGGAGCCATTCCCTATCTGAAAAAGCTGTCCGACTCTGAGATACTGTCCCACAATATAAATATATTCGGCCTGGGAGAGAGTGCAGTGGAAGATATGCTCAGGCCGCTGATGATATCTCTTGAAAACCCCACCCTGGCACCCTATGCAAAAACCGGCGAGGTGAGCCTCAGGTTGACTGCAAAGGCAAAAAACCGGGATGAGGCGGAAGAGCTCATGAAGCCGGTTCTTGAAAAGGTGAAGGATATTCTGGGCGACTATATATACGATGTGGACTCTGCGGGGCTGGAAAATACGGTACTCAGGCTTATGCAGGAACGCAATCTCACCCTGTCCGCCGCGGAATCCTGCACCGGCGGTCTGCTCTCAAAACGCATTACCGATATACCCGGAGCCTCAAATGTATTTTTGGGCAGCATAGTCTCATACTCCAATCCGGTCAAGACGGGCCTGCTGGGTGTTCCGGCAGCTCTTATAGCGGAGAGAGGAGCAGTAAGTTCCGAGACAGCCGTGGCTATGGCCGAGGGCGCGAGAGAGCTGCTCAATACCGACCTGGCTGTGGGCATAACCGGGGTCGCGGGCCCCGGTCCTGATGAACAGGGCAATAATGCGGGCACGGTTTTTGTCGCCCTGTCCGGTGAAAAGGACACCTGCTTCAGAAGCCTTAAGCTGGGTACGGACAGAAACAGAGTACGGATTATGGCCGTCCATCATGCCTTTGATATGATACGAAGATATCTTACCGGTCTTTCGGTTATTTGAACTTAAATTTATACATTGCCGCCAATCCTGAAACAATTTTCACATCTCTTCGTCTAAAATATAGCTGCTGAAAACGTTCATATCTTATACATTTTGATACAAACGCAGAAACGGAGGTTTTTATGAAGAAGACTACATTATTTCTATTGGTCATAGTACTTATCCTCGGCCTGGCTTTACCCGCCCACGCCGCCGATAAGCCTGACAGCAGACTGGCAAAGGTTACTCTGGCAGTAAAAAACACCATAGACATAAGCGACAGTTACGAGAATTTCAACGGTACCCTGTCCGAGGACCCCTATTCACCCTTCTGGTACCTGAGCTGGTATAACGACGACGGTAGCGAGCAGCTGAATATAACCGCCAATGAGGACGGAAAAATATTCAGCTACAGCTATTATAAAAATGATTATGACAACAGGTATCGCTACAGCCCCTATTTTGAGCCTGCCTTCCCCTCCGTTGAGCAGGAGGATGCCAAAAAAGCGGCAATGAAGTTTCTGAATAAAGTCCTCGGCGATAATGAAAGCGTCGAGCTTGTGAACTATGAAAAATCTGCTACGGAAACCGCTTATTATAATTTTTATGGAATTTTAAAGGTAAACGATCTTCTCTCTCCTTTTGATCTTAGCATCACCGTCAGCACTTCGGACCTGAAAGTGACGGACTTCAGAAGGGACGATTTATATACCTCCATATCCGGAGGCTATCCCCCGGCAAAGCCCGCCATATCCGCTGCACAGGCGAAGGATGCTTTAACAGGTATCTATGAACTTGAGCCCCTTTATGTCCTGACGGATGACTCAAAGGAAGCCCGACTCGTCTATCTGCCAAAACACAGCTCCGGTTATGTGGTGAATGCAATCACCGGCGAGCTGGTGGAGATTTCCGGATGGGCTCGTCCGCTGTTGCGCGGAGCTGCACCTGCCGAAGACGCCATGAAGATGGATGAAGCGTCCGGAGCCGGACTGACGGAGGCAGAGTTGGAGGGAATCGCTCTGTTGGAGGGCGTACTCAAACCGGATGAACTGGAGGCTGCGATAAGAAACATCAGCGTGTTGGGTATAGGCTCTGATTTCAAGTTCCAGGACATCAGGTACTATCTGGATAAGGAGACTGAAGAGGTGTCGGCTACGGTTACATTCCGCACGGACACGGAGGACCTGTCTGAATACGGTTTCCAGTCAAACAGGGCCGGCTACGATGAATACTATTCTCCCTACATACACAAGTATATAAAAGTCAACGCCAAAACAGTAAAACTCCTGTCTGTTAATACCTATTACGGCGGTATCTACAGGCCATATTTTGAGCCAACGGACAGCTCCCAGGCTGGAGAAATACCTTCCCAGGTCCTCGACTTCATAAGATCAGCCCATCCCAGGGAGTTTGAAGCCTCGGCACTTTACACCAGTTCATGTCTGGATAACGGTGTAAAGCAGGATGAGTTTACATACTGCCAGAAGGAAAATGGATATTTCTACACCGGAAACTCAATAAAGGTGACTGTAAACACCCATACGGGCAAATTGGATAATTACAGCTTTACATGGGACAATGAGCTGAAATTTGAGCCTGCCGCCTCCGTCATATCCGAAAAGGACGCGATAAAAATCTTCTCTGACACGTTTGAATACAGACTCTCCTATACCCTGAAGGATATAGATAAGCAAGGTGGCTATACCCAGGCTTATAAGATCTTACTGGTCTATGCTCCCCATTATGATGGATACATCACCGGAGTCTCTGCTATTACCGGAGAGCTCATATCAAGAGACTATGACAATGAGCAGCTGTCAATCGACTATGACGACATAGAAGACTGCAACGCAAAGGAGCAGATAATGGCCCTGGCGGAGTACGGAATCGGTTTTTATTCCGCCGCCTTCAATCCCGACACCGGGCTGACTCAAAAGGACATGGTGCTCCTGCTCACCAGCGCGAACGGCATAAAAATCAAATATGACGAGATCACTGACGAGGATCTGGACTGGCTTTACAGCGTTGCCGAAAACCTGGGCATACTTAAAAAGTCGGATAGAAATCCTGAGAAAAAAGTGACAAGAGCTGAAATGGTGCGTACACTGGTCTCCATGTCCGGCTACGGTAAGGCCGCCGGCTTCAGGGATATTTTCGTCTGCGGCTTTAAGGATGATGACCGCATTGCCGACTCGGACTACGGATATATTGCCATGGGCAAGGGTCTGGGCATCATTGATGGAGGTAAGGACTACAGCTTCCGTCCCTATGAAACAGTAACCAGAAAAGAAGCGGCGGTCATGCTGTATAACTTTATGAGCAGATAATCCGCCAACGGGAGCAGCCGTCAAGGGACAACACCGCTTTTTAATTCAGGTGACATGAGATTTCTCCAATAAATAAGCTGCCGTAAACCCGGTTTTACGGCAGCTTATTGTTTTTTTATCAATCTGTCTTAATCACAAGTCTCTAACCTTCATTCAACTCGGCCTGTGCTTCCGCCCGGCGCTTTGCCATAACCTTTTTGTAAAAAGGCTTAAGGCCTATCAGGAAAACAGCGAGTGCCACAAACACAGGCACCATACCTAATAAAAACATGTTCGAGAGGCTGCCGGTGGTTTTATTTACCACACCTCCCAGAGTGGGTCCAACAAAAAAGCCAAGGTCTATGCCAAAGTAATTTGTGTTGCTGGCCACTCCCCTTCTCAGAGGACTAACCGACTGCATTCCCATGACCTGTATGGCCGGTTGGGCAGAGCCAAATCCCAGGGCGGCCAGAGCCGCGCCCAGCAGGAATACAGGAAGAGACTTCCCAAGCCCAACCACTAAAAAGGACAGGGCAAAAATAATCGCTCCGGGCACAAGCACCTTTGGTATTCCCAATTTATCAACAAGCCTTCCACACAGGGGGCGCGTGGCCAGCAGCGCAAGGGCATAAACGGTGAAAAAGAGTCCCACATTGCTTATATCGTATGACCGGGCATAGGGCTCCATGTAAATGGTGTAAAGTATCTGGGCCATGGATAAAAACGCGATGACAATGGCAGGCATAAGCGCTTCCGGAGCAAAAATGTTCTTGTACCAGGCGCCCAGAGAAGCCAGCTCCTCCTTGGATATGTGCTTATAGGGCATTAAAATGCAAGGTATCAGCGACAGGAGCGTGCAACAGGCAGCCACCAAAAACACCACGGTATATCCGGCGCCCAGCCCCCCGAAGGTTCTCTCTCCCCAGGAGCGCAGGGCAATTCCTATAGTGGGTGCTATGGCCGTAGCCGTTGCGCCCCCCACCCCGAATATACCCAGGCCCGCTCCCATTTTTTCAGCCGGCAGGCTGTCTGAGGCGAGGGTCAGATTAAGAGAGCCGATAAAGGCGAACTGAATCCCGTGGAGGATTCTGGATACGATAAAAAGCGGTATACCTCCGGAAAAAGCATAACCCAGATTTACAATCATGCCCAGAGTATAGGCGAATATCATTATTTTCTTCTTGTTCAATATTGTTATGACAGGACCGGAAACAGGACGGGCGGCAAATGCCACACCAAAATACAGTCCCGATATAACACCCGTCAGAACCTGGTCGGCTCCCAGGTAGTCGGCATAAGTAGCCACAAGGGGGTTTACAATAAACTGGGAAATACACAGCATAAAATTTGCGATAAATGCGCATGTAAACATTCTGTTCCATATTGAGTTCTTTTTTATAGCCACTGCTCCACCATCTTCACAATTAATATTCTAAACAGTACCAGCCTAGCATAGCAAAATAACCATGTCAAGCAAAGAAGTGTATTGTAAATTCTGTTCATTCATGATAAACTTTAGCCTCACGGAAAAATTATGTAACAGCCGTGTATATAGCCGGCTCAGTATCGGAGGTATTCCATGCAATGGCTTGAGGTTTCCGCCGAGCCTCTTCCCGGCAAGCTGGATGAGCTTTGCCTTGCCCTTGAAAAGGAGGGTATTGCCGGCCTTGTCATAGAGGACGGAGAGGATTTTATAAGCTTCCTTGAAAACAATAAGATGTATTGGGACTATGTGGACGAGGAGCTTTTTGCCGACAGAAGCTCAGGGAGCCTTGTTAAGTTTTATTTGAGAGACGACAAGGAAGGCACAGTAGCCTATGAGCGCATCAGGAAGCGCTGCTCCTCCATGGCCGCAGGAATGTCCTATAGAATAATTAAGGACGAGGACTGGTCCACAAACTGGATGAAATACTATAGGCCTATAATGGTTGGTAAAAAGCTGTTGATTGTTCCCGCCTGGGAAGATGTGCCCCATGCGCCGGACAGGCTTGTGCTGAGACTCAACCCGGGACTTATATTCGGCACTGGCTCCCATCCCACCACAGCCATGTGTCTGGAAGAACTGGAAGACTATGCGCCCTTCAGCTCTCGATTATTGGATCTGGGGTGCGGCAGCGGCATACTGTCCATAGCGGCCCTCATCCTGGGAGCCGGGTCGGCCCTGGGCCTGGACATTGACCCGAAAGCACCTGAAACGGCGATGGCCAACGCTTCATACAATAACATATCTGGAAAATCTTTTATTGCTCGGTCCGGAGACATTCTCTCCGATAAAGAGCTTCGCGAGAAGTTGGCCCGGGAAAAGTATGATTTGATTACCGCCAACATAGTAGCCGATGTGATAATAGGCCTTGCCCCGGATGTACCCCGCTGGCTTGCGCCCCAGGGCATATTCATATGCTCAGGTATTATTGAGGAACGCCAGGCTGAGGTTGAAGCAGCTATAAAAAGAGCTAATATGAAGATAATAAACCACAAAAGCCGGGAGGAATGGCACTGCTATACGGCTGCCATAAAATGAGTCAAGGCGAGCATATACGCCTTATCTTGATACTTCTCGTTAAAGGAAGGTATGCGTGAAATATAATCTTACAGTCCCCTGCCTTTTTGGCCTGGAGGGGCTTGCGGCCGATGAACTTCGAATGTTAGGTCTTGAGGATGTAAAAACGGAAAACGGAAGGGTAAACTTCAGGGGCAGTGCCCGGGACATTGCTCTTGTGAATATCTGTCTTCGCACCGGCGAGAGGCTTCTTCTTCTCATGGGCGAATTTGAAGCCAAAACCTTTGATAACCTCTTTGAAGGTGTAAAGGCTCTGCCCTGGGAGGAGTTTTTGACCAGGGATGCCGCGTTTCCGGTGAAAGGCCACAGTCTGAACTCAGGGCTACACTCAATTCCCGACTGCCAGCGAATTATTAAAAAAGCAATTGTAACCCGCTTATCCGCCAAATACCGTATCCTCCGGTTTCCCGAAACAGGCCCCACATTTCAGGTGCGTTTCAGTATCATAAACGACAGGGCCTGTCTGTATCTGGACACCACCGGAGTCGGGCTGCACAAAAGAGGATATCGACCGAACACCAATACGGCACCCCTTCGGGAAACGCTGGCCGCGGCCATAGTGAAGCTGTGCCGCTACAAGGGCCGCCAGGTTTTTCTGGATCCCTTTTGCGGGTCCGGCACCATAGTAATTGAGGCCGCCCTGGCAGCCCTCAACAGAGCGCCCGGCCTTAACAGAAACTTTATGGCGGAAGCCTGGCCCCAGCTGGACAAAAAACTTTGGAGCTCCGTTCGCCAGGAGGCAAGAGCAAAGGAATACAGCGGCCAATACCGTATAACAGGCAGCGATATAGACCC
This sequence comes from Clostridiales bacterium, assembly GCA_012520295.1. Classification (GTDB taxonomy): domain Bacteria; phylum Bacillota; class Clostridia; order Oscillospirales; family Oscillospiraceae; genus JAAYOP01. The sequence goes on from JAAYOP010000093.1 coordinate 8,301, forward strand.
GTCCGCCATTGATATAGCCCGGGATAACGCCCGCCGCGCCGGCGTTTCAGATATCATACGGTTCGAAGTGGCAGATGCCTTTTCCGTAAAAATACCGGAAGGCCCCGGTATTCTTGCCACAAATCCTCCATATGGAGAGCGTCTTCTGGACATCGGGGAGGCCGAGCTGATTTACCATCGGATGGGAAAGCGCCTCTCAGGCATTGAAAACTGGAAGCTTTATATTCTGTCCTCAAATCCTGACTTTGAAATGCACTTCGGAAAAACAGCAAAAAAGCGCAGAAAGTTGTATAACGGAATGATCCAATGTCAGCTTTATATGTACTTTTAGCAATGGTATAATCGATTATCTATTTGCAAAGAATGTATCTCGTATGAAGTTCCTAAAGCCCGTGGGCGACTACGCATAGGGCTGATAAACTATGACATTTTATGCGGGAAAGGAGATGTATATGGAAAGCCCACGCCTCCTGGCAATCTGTATCGACAGCTAAATCGGGATATACAACAGGCTTATATAGGCGTCAGACCCAAAGAACTTAGTTTTATTTTCCCGAAAGAGTCTTAAATTTTGAATTTATAATTGCGGAATACTACGGTATTTAAAGAAATACATTGATTTGGCTCGATATTGAGAGCTATTTTGATATTTTATCTGCTATTGGGAATTAATACAGACATTTTTAAAAAAATTGATGTTGCAGAATATAGCATCTTGGATTATTATAGTAAACGTGTTAGCACTCTATGTGTTCGAGTGCTAACACGCTGCAATATTCAAAATCAATTTACTACAAATAATACTCTCAGGAGGTATAACAAATGAAATTGATTCCTTTGGCCGACAGGGTCATACTCAAGCAGATTGCAGCCGAAGAGACTACGAAGTCCGGCATAATACTGACCAGCGCCGCTCAGGAAAAGCCACAGATTTATGAAGTGATTGCTGTTGGTCCCGGCGGAATAGTTGAAGGCCATGAAGTTGAAATGTCCGTTGAGCCCGGTGACAGGGTTATAACCGGGAAATACAGCGGAACACAGGTGAAGATCGATGACGAGGAGCTTACTATTGTCCGTCAGGCTGACATACTTGCAATAGTAGAATAGCTTTCCGCAATATATCAGAATCATAAAAATTGGAGGTTAAATCTATGGCAAAGATTTTAAGTTATAACGAAGAAGCCAGACGTGCCCTTGAGCGCGGCGTAGATCAGCTGGCCGATACCGTTAAAATTACCCTTGGACCCAAGGGGCGTAACGTAGTTCTCGAAAAGAAATACGGTTCACCCGTCATTACAAACGACGGTGTTACAATAGCAAAGGAAATTGAATTGGAAGATCCCTTTGAGCAGATGGGTGCTCAGCTTGTTAAGGAAGTTGCCACAAAGACAAATGACGTGGCCGGTGATGGTACCACCACCGCCACCCTGCTTGCCCAGGCCATGATCCATGAGGGACTCAAAAACGTAGCTGCGGGCGCAAATCCGATGGTTATGAAAAGAGGAATTGAAAAGGCAACCGCAGCCGCCGTCGAGGCAATAAAGAGCAATGCCCAGCCTGTCAAGGGAACGGCGGATATTGCCCGTGTAGGAACCGTCTCCTCAGGGGATGAGGTTATCGGAAATCTTATAGCCGAGGCCATGGAAAAGGTTTCTCAGAACGGCGTTATCACAGTCGAGGAGTCCAAGACAGCCGAAACATACAGCGAGGTTGTCGAAGGCATGCAGTTCGACAGAGGCTATATCACTCCCTATATGGTAACCGATTCCGAGAAGATGGAATCAGTGCTGGAGGATCCATATATTCTTATAACCGACAAGAAAATCAGCAATATTCAGGAGATCCTGCCTATTCTGGAGCAGGTTGTACAGGCAGGAAAGAAGCTGCTGATAATAGCCGAGGATGTTGAGGGTGAAGCTCTTGCCACCATCATACTCAATAAGCTGCGCGGAACCTTTACCTGTGTATGCGTAAAGGCTCCAGGCTTCGGTGACAGGCGCAAGGAGATGCTCGTGGATATAGCAACTCTGACAGGCGGCCAGGTAGTGTCCAGCGATCTTGGTATGGAGCTCAAAGAGGTCGGCATTGAAGTTCTCGGACGTGCACGCCAGGTCAAGGTTACCAAGGAAGATACCATTATTGTGGACGGTGCCGGAAGTCAGGAAGAGATCAAGGGAAGGATTAAGCAGATCCAGAGCCAGATTGAAATAACCACTTCCGAATATGACAAGGAAAAGCTGCAGGAGCGCCTTGCAAAGCTCAGCGGCGGCGTAGCCGTTGTAAAGGTCGGCGCTGCCACAGAGACCGAAATGAAAGAGAAGAAGCTCCGTATAGAGGACGCCCTGAACGCTACCCGTGCAGCCGTTGAGGAAGGCATTGTACCCGGTGGCGGAACGGTATATGTGCAAGCTGCCGCAGCTGTTGAAAAACTCATGGCCAAGGAAACAGGCGATGAAAAGACCGGTATGCAGCTGGTGGCAAAGGCCCTGCTTGCTCCCGTCAAGCAAATAGCCGCCAACGCAGGACTGGAGGGCTCCATCATTCTGGAGAAAATTAAGAGCAGCAAGAGTCCTAACTATGGCTTTGACGCATACAATGAGAAATACTGCGACTTGATTGAGGCCGGCATAGTTGACCCTGTAAAGGTCTGCCGCTCCGCTCTGGAAAATGCTGCCTCCATCGCAGCCATGATACTCACCACAGAGGCTCTTGTTGCCGACAAGCCCGAGCCTCCCGCTCCAGCTCCGGCAGCTAATCCCGATATGGGTATGTATTAATACACTTTGTGAACTTAAAGGCGTGACCAATGACGGTCACGCCTTTAATGTTATCCCGAAAGCTTATCCTAATCTGCCAGCTTTTTTACAATTTCGATTGCCTGAGTGGTCAGGGTTTCATGCTCCTCTTTGAGCCCTTCATTCAAAGCCTTTAAATATTCCTCGGAGATGTCCCTTTCCTCGGCCTGGGCAGGGGTATATTGCAGGGGAGGCGCGTCGTTTACTACGGCATACAGAGAGAGGCTTTCAATATATACCCCCCTGTCCTCCTCCCCGTCTCCATAAAGGCTTTCAAAATAACCAAGGCGTCTGTAGAGCTCATATATATCACTGTCTACAAGCATTATATAATAGTCATGACCGTAGAGAGCTGCGAAAAACTCGTTTTCGCCGGTCTCCTCATCTTCCTGTGTGTGACATATCTCGTATACGCTTATATCAACCTTGCCGTTGCCCGTTATATCGGTGGCATGTTGACTGAGAAGAGCTTTAATACGCTCCACCGTTTCCGGCTCACTGTCTCCCATATGGGCATATACAATATTCCAGTCATAATCAACTTTTGTGGCCGCCCTGTATACCCAGATTACAATTACCGTGAGCACGAACACGGCCAGTAAATAGTACCATTTATGATAATACCAAAAACGGTTTGTAAGCCAGGTTTCAAGCTTCTGCCATCTGCTTTTTATGTTTTCATTCATTGCTCATGTTCCCTCCGGTTTCAGGCAGCTCTTTTATCGAATTAACTTCCTTATAAACGTTGGTCTCTATGGGAAGTTTTTTTCTGTTCAGTCTGCGTTTTATTATGTAGCTTATTAAATGATATAAAACGGCAAACAGGGGCACGCCGACTATCATACCTATAAATCCGAACATTCCTCCCAGCAGGATTGCGAAAATAACCCAAAAGCCGGCAAGACCGGTATTGCTGCCCATTATCTTCGCACTTAAGACATTGCCCTCAAAGAATTGAAGCACGACAATGAAAATAATGAATATAAAGCATTGGGTGGGGCTTTCCAACAGCAGCAGGAAGGCACTGGGCACCGCCCCTATAAAGGGTCCTATAAACGGTATGATATTTGTAACGGCTATCAGCGCACTCACAAGGGCCGCATATGGCATTCCGAATATGATCATAAAAATGGCGCATATTATTCCGACTATAAGGGAGGACAGGAGCTTTCCCAGCAAGAAGCCGCCAAACATCCTGTTTGTCAGCCTAAATCCATTTAATATGGTATTTACCGTTTTAAGCTTAAAAAGGCTGTAAAGAAGCTTTTTTATCTGGGCAAGAAAGCTCTCTTTGCTATATAAAAGATACACCGATACTATTATACCAATGGCAAAGTCGAATATTGCCTTGATAACGCTATAAACACCGGAGGAAATGTTTATTATCAAAACATCAACCTTCGATATTATGGCATCGGTCAGCCAGGTCCTGATTGAAGCGAAGGTGCTATAGAGAAGTCCTTCCATAGTGCTTTCAAACTCAGGGTTCTCTGATAGCAGCCTGTCTAACCATTCCTGGGCGACATTTATATACCGGTCAGTATTACTGATAAGCTTTTCGATGCTATCGATCAGCTGAGGAATGACCATCAAAACAAGTCCGGCAGTGAAGATAAGAAATATGACAAGGGCAGATATTAGTCCCAGCACCCTTGATAAAACATTTGCCTTGCCTTTGCTTTTCGAAAATATTTTATTACTCAGTTTTCTGAATAAAGAACACTCAAAAAAATCCATAACCGGCGCAAGCAGGTAGGTTATGCATATGCCGATAAGCACGGGACTCAGTGCGCCCATTATTTTGCTCAAAAGACCGGCAACCTCTCCCCACCGGTTAAGCAGCATATAAAACACTATGCTCAGCGCTATAACGCAAAAGGCTGTAACACCTTTGTAAAGGTAGTCTTTATTCCACTTTATTTTCAATATTACCTACCCTTTCCGGATACCATCATAAAACTTCCTTATACATGGCCGGAGCGTCACTCTTCGTGGCGTTTTCCGATATGTTTACTACCTGAACTTTAACTGTCTTCTGTCCAAGACTTATTTCGATAATGTCACCTGTTTTTACCTCATAAGAAGCCTTTGCAACCCTCCCGTTTACCGAAACACGCTCTTTGTCACAGGCCTCTTTCGCCACGGTTCTGCGCTTTATGAGCCTTGACACCTTCAAATATTTATCCAGTCTCATTTTATCTCCTTGCTCAAACAGATTTCAACAATTTACGAATAGACGGCACAGAGCAAATATCCTCCATGCCGTCTATGTCTTTATTACGAACAAATGGGCAGCTATTTTGCCACTGCTTCTTTAAGAGCCTTTCCTGGTTTGAACTGAGGTGCTCTTGTGGCGGGAATTTTGATTTGCTCTTTGGTTCTCGGATTATGCCCAATACGCGCTTGTCTATACTTGACGTCAAATACGCCAAACCCGACAACCTGAACCTTTTCCCCTGCCTTGAGTGTTTCAGTGATGGTCTCAAGAATTGCGTTTACTGTTTTCTCAGTATCCTTTTTTGACAGCCCTGTTTTTTCTGCTGTCGCGCTAATAAGTTCTGCTTTATTCACTATGGAATCCCCCTTAAAAATATATAATGTGAGTGAATTAATGCTGTTTTTCTTCGTTGTAAAGCTTGTCCATTTCGGTAAGGGTCATGTCAGATAGTTTTTTCCCCAGCTTACCAGCACGCGCTTCAAGCTTTTTAAAGCGTCGGACAAATTTATCACTGGACTTATGAAGCGCTTCCTCGGGATCACAGCCAATAAATCTGGAAATATTAACTGCCGTAAACAGTAAATCCCCAAGCTCTTCTTCCATATCTCCGTTTCCTGCAATAGCAGCCTTCAGTTCGTTTATTTCCTCTTCCAGCTTCTCTATCGCACCGGATATATCCGTCCAGTCAAAGCCCGTCTTTGCCGCCTTGGCCTGTATTTTTTCCGCTCGCCAAAGGGCAGGGAGACTTTTGGCGACCATATCCATTTCAGAACCAACGGTATCCTGATTTTTTTCGCGTTTTTTTAGCTTGTCCCAGTTTTCCAAAACCTGCTCGGAACAACTTGCCTGAACATCTCCGAAAACATGGGGATGACGATATATAAGCTTTTTGCATACGGCATCAGCTACGTCATCTAGATTAAACGAACCCGCCTCCTCTTCTATTCTTGAATGAAATAATACCTGAATGAGGACATCACCCAGTTCCTCTTTCAGATGCTCAGCATCCCTCTTGTCGATAGCTTCAACCGCTTCATATGCTTCTTCAAGAAGATTTCGGCGGATGCTCTCGTGGGTCTGTTCCCTGTCCCACGGACAACCTTCATCGGAACGCAAAAGCGCAATCAGTTTTTCCAGGTCATATACTCCATATCGCGCCTTCAACTCAAAATTTACCATACTTTTTGCCTCATCGCAAGCAATTTCTTAATTATTTTCGTAAAAAACTCATTTATTTGCTATTTTCAGCCGTTTTTAACGCTTCAAACGCGTATCGGTGGGGAAAGTTCCTCGCAATTTCTTTAATTTCCTTTCAATAACCTTACTTTTTCATCAGTTTCAGCCACCGTGGGAAGAGAAAATGCCTGCGCAATCTTTCTACTCATATTATATATTCGTACATTCCATTAATTTCTTCAGCAATTGTTATTTTCTAATTCTGAGAAGTTTTGCTATTCTGTCGCCCTTTGGCACAGAAGCCAGGTCCTCCTGTGTTATTGCCCGAAGGGCAATGATCAGAGCGGCGTATATTATAATGGCCACAATTATGGCCGCCGCCATTGCAAGGGCCATCATCCCCCTGCTCTCCGGGTCAAAAACGCCGGACATGAGCCTGGTGAAAAAGCTGTAGCTCAGGTATGCAGCGGCACTCATAACCACAGTGGCAAAAAACGGCTTTATAAATATTTTCGTTACTCTGGGTCTTTCCGGCAGCTTGATTATCAGAAAAGCTATGTTTACAATGCTGATTACCACATAACACAAAAGGGTGCTTATTGCGGTACCGCGCACCGCAATTTCCGGGTAGGCCACAAGAATCCATGTAGCCGCTATTTTAATTATGCCTCCCATTGTCATGGTGTAAACAGGGATTCGCTCATGTCCGTATGCCTGCATAATTGCATTTGTGACAAGGGTCAGGCATACAAAGAATGAGGCAATACCCATGATTGCCATCAGGGTGGGCCCCTCCGAATGGCTGCCGGGGTACAGCACATTGACTATGGGCCAGGACAGCACCGACAGCCCCGCTCCGGCTGGCAATGCAAGGAGACTTGTCAGCTTCAACGAGGTTTCCGTAAGTCTTATGGCTCCCCTGCTGTCCCCTATGGCGATACAGGACGATATGGCCGGTATCACACTTATTGTCACAGGTACAATAAATGACGACGGGAAATTGAACAAAGTCTGAATCTTTGAATAGACCCCGTAGAGAACACTTGCCTGAACCGAGGAAAAGCCCGCCGCATTCTGGAGCCTGTTAAGTGTCAGCATTGTATCCAGCATGGCCAGAATGCTCAATATGGACGAGCCTATGGCAATGGGAATTGCAATACGCACAATCCTTTTGAAGGTTTGGCTGCGGGAGAGAGGAATATCCTTTGCATGCTTTAATTGCGGGTTATCCGCATCCATTTTCCGCTTATAGACCACTACATATATAAGGGCCATCAGAGAGCCCAGGGTGACGCCGGTTATCGCGCCGGCCGAGCCCAGCTCCAGTCCCCTGCCCCTCGACACAAACCACCAGGCCAGGAGCAGGCCGAAAAGGAGCTTTCCGAGAACCTCAATTATCTGGGAGACGGAAGTGGGAATCATGTCGGACATCCCCTGGGTATAGCCTCTGTAGGCGGACATCAGGCAGACAAACACCACCGATGGAGCAAGGGCCCTTATGCTGGGGGCCGCTTCCGGCTTTTCCATTATCCCGGCAAGCTGCTCCGGAAACAGCGCCATTATCAGAGTTGCCGTCATGCCCAGGGTGAAGAATGCTATACGGCCTATGGAGAATATTCTTTTAACCTGATTGAGGTTTCCCGTTGCGGCGGAGGCCGCTATCATCCGTGACAGGGCGACCGGGAGGCCGGCGGATGACAGGGATATAAGAACTGCGTATATGCTGTATGCTACATTGAAATACGCAAAGCCCTCATCCCCCAGAATGTTTCCCAGCGGTATTTTGTATATTGCGCCCATGACCTTGATTATGGCTGCAGTTACTGCAAGAATTGCCGCCCCCTGCAAAAAGCTCTGCTTTTTTTGCTTTGACAATATGAAAACGTCCTTTCCCGGACATACCCGGATAAACTGGTTTAATGATAATTATGTGAGAGATGAGAAATTTACAACTCGGCTCCGCATTTTTTACAGAACCTGTCGTCCCTGCTGCAGCACCCCTGACACAGGGGACATATCACAGTGTTTTTTAAAAGATTTATCCTCTCCCTGTACTGCTCAATTTCTTTCTTTTTAGTGTCAATTGCGGATATCAGGCTGTCTACCTCCTCATCCTGGATTTCCCTGCCCTTGTTGATGGAGTAGACCAGCTCACCGAGCTTTTTATATGTATGCTCGATGTCACTGTTCAGGTCAAAAATCTTCATGTTCAGCTTTGCAATTTCAAAGGTTTCCGAGGTTTTTCGCCCCGCCTCCTTCAGAGTGCTCTCGGCGGCGGAAGTCATAACGATTGCCTTTTTCCTGAGCTTTTCAAGAAACTCCCTTACGCTGTCTTCCATATTGACCTCTCTTTCAGACATTAATGTTGAAACATGATTTGATACACCCATATCAGCGTGATATTATTAATTATTTTAATGCATCTGAAGCGGACAAAAATGTTTGTTTTGCCCGTCAAAAAGAGCAAATTTGCTCTTTTTGCAAATGCGTTTCGCAAAACTCATTTGTTCAGTAGACATTATTTTTTGTCGCAACCTACTCTGATATAAACCTTTTAAAATTCTCAGCCAAAATCATACTGTTTTCCTCATCCGTAAGGCCGAGTCTGAAAAAAGCTTCAATTTCCTTCCCGTAATCCCACAGGGGATAATCCGTTCCAAAAAAGCAGTTTTCTGCTCCAAGATATCGTATCTGCTCCCTTGCCTGCTCTGGGGAAAGCAGAGCCTGGGCGCTGCTGGTATCAAACTTCAATTCGTGGTGCTTGAGATACTGCCTGGCTATATCCCAAACTCTGTAGCCGCCGAGATGGGCTGCGATTATTCGAAGATTTCTGAAATCCTTCAAAACCCTGGCCAGCCTTTGAGGACTGGAGTAATCGTACCTGCTGTCTCCCATATGCATTAGTATCGGAAGCCTGCCGGCGACTATATCATATATTTCATACGCCTTTTTTGAATCGATATTAAATCTCTGAAAGTCAGGATGGAGCTTTACTCCCTTAAGACCCAGGGCAATTATTCTCTCTATCTCTTCGCCTATATTTTCCATGTCCGGATGCAGCGCTCCGAAGCCATAAAACTCACTGTGCTTTTTACATTCGGACGCGATAAAATCATTAATAGCGCAGACCTGGTCGGGTGATGTGGCCACGGAACAAATCAGATACCCGTCAACCTGATTTTTCCTTCCCTTTGATATGAGCTCCTTTACACTGCCGTTATGATGGGGGGCAACCCCGTAAAACCTTCCGATATTCCTTGCTGCCTTTAATGAAATTTTCTCCGGGTATACATGGGCATGCGTATCTATAATTTCATATTTGCTGCCACAGCAGCTTACCTCCGGCATTTTTTGTATTCATCCCTTTGTTCCATAAAGCTCCTGAATTTAACACGATGAGTATAGCATCAGGATAGTGTTTTTGCAAGCGCCCAGCGGCTTTCGGCAATAATGTGACATTAAACCTTAAATAGTCAATGAATACCGGATTATAAAGCACAAACATAGGCTAACACATGAAAAAAGTCTGATTACTTTTTTAAAACCGAAAAACACCCCCTCCTCGGAGATCAGGGGAAAATCACGGGGGACTGGTCCCCTGTGTGTGTATACACACGTTTTGAAGGCGTCTTTGCGGACCAGCCGCAGTATTTTAGCAGAAATGCTTCGCGCCGTTAGTCGTGAGTATTTAAGTATACAGCAGACAATTTCACGCCCCCCCACTGTATAACAACCCCTGACGTGTTGTTTTTTTACAACTCCCGGTGTTGCAGAGGTGTATACATGAAAACAAAAATCAAAAAGGAAAAGCCGCCGTACAGCACAGTAAGCAAAACATTATTCGTGTTCGGCCCACAATCTCCTGACCCTTATTGGCTCTGTCACAGTCATTTCCATCATGGGCCCGGAGCTTCTGATTGCCATTATCCTGCTGCTCTCGGTGAACTATATAGTATCTCATTTCGCCAGAAAGAAGGACAAGGAGGAAAACGATAAACTGGCACCTGTTTGGCGCAGGCAACACTATCTGAGAGATATGGCCTCGGAATTCACTTTCGCTAAGGATATACGTCTTTTTGGCTTAAAGAGCTTTCTTATGAAGCGCTACAGGCAGGAGCATAGAAAAATATATGACGGTAGGTCCAATATACTCAGGTTATGGCAAAACGTGCGATACATAAACTCCCTGACAGTTCTCATACAGGAGATTATACTTTATACATGGCTGTGTATGCGGGTGCTGTCCGGCGCCATCGGCATAGGCAGCTTTTTGATGTATATAACTTCTATCGGTACCTTTACCTCCGCTCTGAACGGGCTGGCAGACAACATCCTCAGCTTCCAGCAGCAGAGCAGGCTTATAGAGCCTTTCTGGATATCAGAGATATAGATACCGGCTGTAAAGCTCCTCCCAAAAGCATTCAAAAAGAGGGCGCGGCGATTGAGTTTATATGAATGCAGTCTCCATGACGCCATCAGGAAGGCAGGCTTTGAGGAACGGCTTAAAAAACTTGAAAAAGAGCGGACACCCCGGTATATAAGTATTTTGACAAGGAGGGCTTGGAATTTTTCCGGCGGAGAAAGCCAGAAGATTGCCATTGCCAGGGCAATCTACAAGGATGCTCCGGTAACGGTTCTTGATGAGCCCACCGCGGCCCTTGACCCCATGGCGGAATATGACATATATAACCACTTGAACAACCTGATTGGTGAAAAGACTGCTGTTTACATATCCCGCCGGCTCTCCTCCTGCCGTTTCTGTGACAATATTGCTGTTTTCAAGGACGGCTCCATCGTCCAGTATGGCCCTCACGAAAGGCTAGTTTTGGACAGGGACAGAGAATACCATAAAATCTGGAGTGCCCAGGCCCAGTACTATGAGTAAATACATTGAGGCCTACAGCTAAACAAAACAGCTTAGTCGCCTCCATCCCTTATTTTTAACAAACCTAATTGGTAACTAACCAAAAAGGGAGTAAATGTTAACAATATTTATCACGACTTTTACAGACGACTACGAATAAACATCCCTGAAAGTGTTGAAAATCAATATTTTTAGGGATGTTTTTAATATTGAGTATTATAGTATAACTGTATATCTGCAACAATGGTAGCGGAAGATTTAGCCGATGATAATGCAGATATACAAGAGCCGTGGAAAAGAATACATGCGAATTATTGAATCGTATCGTGATCCTGTTACGAAGCAACCTTGACCCAAATCACACCAAAAGATAAGCCGGCAATGAATTTGAATATACTGGTGATGAATACCATGCTCATATTTATGAAGTGATAAAGATGAAAGATATTTCTTCTTGCGGTTTATTGAAAGATATGAAATGTTAACTGCATATTACATCCGGAAAAACATGATATAACCGCTTAGCCCTTGATATCACTAGGGTTAAGCGATTTTTTGCTCGTCTTAACTGTAAAAGCCGGGAAAAAGCGAGTAAATGTTAACATGATTTTTCTTAATTGTTATAATTCTGTTGACATTTTTATACATATAGTGGTAATATTGTATATCATTTCCATTATATTGCATTTGTGTTAAGTTTCGCGCTTCATGCATTGCTGTCAAATGCCGACCTTTTGGCGGTGATGCAATAAAAATACTATAGATGGAGGTTACTAATGAAACGCAAGCTATTGGCAATTGTGTTGGCGGCTATAATGCTGGCTTCCATGTTTCCCCTCACGGTGTCTGCCGCGTTTAGTGATACAGCAGGACACTGGGCAAGCAGCACGATCGAAAAATGGTCGGAAGCTGGGGTTCTCAATGGTTACGCAGATGGGAGCTTTAAGCCATCCAACAGTATTAAAAGAGGCGAGTTCTTTAAGGTTATTGACTCGGTTATGGCATATAAAACCATTGCTGAAAACCGATTTACAGACCTGAACAAAAGCGACTGGTACTATGATATCGTTCTCAGGCTTGCAGCCGCCGGTATAGTCAAAGGAGACGGCGGAAGCAATACGGTCAGAGGGGAAGCAAATATCAAGCGTGAAGAGGCATTTGTTATCCTGGCCCGGGTATTTAATATTGCACCGGATGCCGGAGGTTTGAGCCTGTTTAATGATGCTGCGGCAGTATCCGAATGGGCGAAAGCCGAGGTCGGCGGCATGGCGGCTGCAGGATACGTAAAAGGGAATGACGGGTATCTCCGTCCGAAGGATTTCATTACCCGCGCAGAAGTTGTTACAGTAATTGACAGACTTATCGACATATTTATACACCAGGCGGGTACATACAGCGGCAAAGGTGACATCGCTGTGGTCAACACATCGGGTGCCGTGCTGGACGGCGCGGAGGTTAAAAACCTGTACGTGACCCAAGGCGTAGGAACCGGCGAATTTACGCTAATGAACTCAAAGGTCGCAGACACGATGTATGTTAACGGCGGTGGAGCCAACTCAATCAGGATAGTAGGTTCAGATGTCAATAATCTGGTGACCTATGTCGATTCGTCAACGGGAGCTGTGCGCGTCAGCGTCAGTGGAAACAGCAATGTCACTGTTGTTACCATCAATGACGGCTGCGATGACGTTATACTGGATGGTACATATACAAATGTTATTGTAGAAGGTAACTCTCGGGTAACGGTAGCTGAGGGCACAACTGTCAGCAGCATTAACGCCACCGGTGACAAAGCTGACATTGTGGTCAAAGGCACGGTCACCAGTATCACCGTCAGCGCCAGTAATGTCAGCATAAGCGGTACCGGCGACGTGTCGACGGTCAAAGTCCAGTCCGGCACCGGCAACTCTGTGACGGTGGCAGGAGCAAAGGTTGTTGTGGCGGAAAGCGCCGGCCAGGTCAGCATTGGTGACGGAAACGTTGTTGAGCCCGGAACTGAAGGCCAGGTTTCAGGGCCATCCGACGATGGCACCACCTCGACAGGCAGCGGATATGTACCGGCATCGTCCGTCACCGATCCCTATAAGATAAGCGATATCGAAGAAATCAAACTTGCTGATGAGGTCCCCGAATTGGATTCCAGAACCTTTGGTGGAAATACCCAACTGAGGATTACCGGCAAGACACCGGGCTCGTATTATGTGTATGTAACGGTCAATGACCCCGAACCTGCGCCCGATCCGGATTTTGACACCGATTTGCTGCTTGTACCGGAGCTGGCTGACCTGATGCTGTTACCAAATGCTAAATCAGCTGTTTGGAGAAGCCATGAAAACTATATTGAAACTGCGACAGAGGATACCGACTGGTATTCAGCGTCTATGCACGGGCTAAGCGGAGCGGACAAGCTGGAGGACGACCTGTTTATAATCGGCTTCAGGGCAACAGACGATACGGAACTCTCCCCGCCTCCTGAGATTGAAGGTTATGGCGGCGAGCCGGTTTCTTCACCGGAAGAGCTTACGGAGGGCAGCTGGCTGACCGTGAGCGACGGCGATTTACTGTTCGTAGCCCTGTATCCGGAACCGGCATTTGAACATCCTCCCGAGCTTAATAAACCTGAATCTGATTCTTCTGAACCAGATGCTCCTGCATCTTCGTTTATCTACGCCTGGCCGCCGGATATAGCATACGACCCGAATCTCGACGACAACGGCATTATTCCCGGAACCAATGTCTACGCATGTTTTGAGCTTGATTCTTCGTATCGGTTCACCAGGATATGGGATCCACCTTCCAGCATCACAGGTTACACAAAGGTTGATTCCCCTGCTGAAATGGGTCCCAATACATGGTGCGCATTAACTTTTAGCGGCCAATCCGGTGATTACTCATACGTGCTTGTTAGCGGAAAAGTACTTTTCCCGGTTAACAACGTAACGAAAGTTTCCATAGGAGCGCCATCAAACCTGGAGTTTAAAGCCAGGGATGAGGTTTCTCTGGAAGTGGGCAAGAGAATAAACCTCACGGCTCTGCTGAAGGCTACGGGAACCTTGCCGGATGAAAACAGAGAGGTCACATGGAAGGTCGCAAAGCTCAATGAAACCGTTCCCGTCACCGAGTTTACCGCCAGGATAAAGATAACCGTTGTGAGGGCGGAGCCCTTTAAAGCTAAACCCACGCTAAACGTTATCAATGGAGGCGTCCGGAGCTGGGATGAATCCCCCGTCGAAGGAGACGTCTATCTCGGTTTCACGGCGGACGTGCATTTCGACAAGTCTGCCACCTCGGGTGAAAACCTGTTCAGGCTGTGGATGGAAAGCCTCTCGGAAAAGGTTCCTCACATCGATTATATGACCATGGCAGGAGACCATACCAGCGCCTACGCAAGCGATTTTAGGAATGCCTGGGAAAACATCGAGGCCCTGGCGGAAGTTGCCGACCGCTTCATAGACAACGGTTTCGTTAAACATGACAATCTGTTCATTTTAGGAAACCATGAGCGCTGGGAGATTGGGGGCGCCAATATTGAAACGGTGAGGGGCAACACGAAGGAATACCCGGATCTCCAGGAAATTGTAAACAGAATGTATGAGGCCGGGGAACCTCCTATAGAGACCTCCAACTACATTATCGTTCCATTTGGCGCGGAGCCCACTCCTGCAGACGCACCCTGGTATGGCGCGGAATATGGCGGCGCGCAGATGTTCCTGGAGGTGAGCATTACCGAACTGGATAAATACCTCAGCGGGCAGCCTAAGAACATACCGGTATTTGTCGTATCCCACTTCCCGATCCATACCTACACAGCTCCCGAAGGCGGAGACAGGGAGACCGGCAATGCCTTGAAGCTTATCAGCGTTCTCAACAAGTACCCGAATGTCATATTCCTGTGGGGGCACAACCACTCTTCTTCCGACCCTATGTACGATAAAATCTGCGGTCCCGGCGACTTTATCGATATCGGTCCCGGAGTTTTCGGAGAAACGACGCGGATTAACTTCACCTACGCCGCTGCCGGAGCGATGAGTGACTTTGAGTACAGGTCCAGCGCCAGCAGCACTTCCCTTCCAGGCGGTATCTATATAAACGGCAAGGGTATGCTGGTCGGCATCTCCGGCTCGAATGTCAGCATAATGTGGTACGACAGGCCTCAGAAAAAGTACCCCATATTCAAGCTACCACCGGAGCTTTACAAGCTTGCCGAAACTGCCACCGAGAAGAAAGTATGGTACGGCGCAGGCGCCTACAGGCTTTATGAGGAAATAACCGAGTCCAACTGGCTGTACAGGGATATGTACATGCGAAAAAACAGCAGCGGCGAATGGGTCAATGACGGCTCAGGCGGTTGGGCAAACACTGGCGCGGTCTTAGGCGGCGGCACTAGCGTCGTCATCCTCGGCTTCAGGGGGCTGGGGCTGGATGCCATATCCGACAGTATAACCGGACTGACCGGTTACACAAAGGCCGCCTCTGCATCCAACATGGGGCCTGGCAAATTTGGCATTGTAACAAGCGAGGACGGAAATATGGTCTTCGTGCTCCTGTACACCATCTCGGACGGCAACATCTGGATTCCCAAGTACATAGGCGACGCCCAGGTGCTCAGCCTTGCGGACAGAACAATAACCCTGTGGGACGGCGTGGATGACGAAGACGCAACAAATTGGGATGGAACTGTTACATGGGATGACATAGCAGACTCCATCACAACCTTGGGTAATGTCACAACGGACGGCGCCGGAGAATTCTTTAATTCAACATATGCAAATGCTTACACAGTGTCGGTTCACACTGTTTTATACGAAGTTGAATACAATGTAGTCTCCGGCGTGCCTCAGAAATTTGTTCTTCCGGTTGAGCTCGAGGCATTGTTCGCCACATCATATTCTGATGGCACATACTACGCATGGTACGGCTATGCAGCGGTTGAGAGTGCCGGAGCATTCAGTATGAGTGCGATTAGCGGTCTGAAAGATGATTTGGCAGGATTGGGCGAGAGCATAGTGTTTATTGGAATTAACAAAGGGCTACTTGATTTTTCCACACTGCTGCCCAACGGTTTGACCGGTTACGGAGAAACACCCATTGCAGACGGTTCATCAGCTTTTGCAGATGTCAAGGATGAGTTTGTGCCTGGGACCTGGTTCTATTCGACCAGCGGCAGCGCATCATACATCATACTGTATACGGATTTCTGTACCTGTGATACTCCCGTGCCTTCAAAGGACGACTGCACTATATGCAGCAATCCCTTCTGTGGTAAGGTGATCAAAGGATATGAGCACACTCCGGTTGCCACCGGCTGCGATGAAGTATGCGAAAACTGCGGTGTCGTCATTATACCGGGGGCCCATCATACACCCAGCAAGGCAAATTGCATGGTGTGCGAAGCTTGCGGTGCGGAGCTGCCAAGGAGCTGCACTGTTGAAGATTTGTGCGACATCCATCAAGTGTGCCAGTGTGATAAATGCGGAAACTGCGGCTTATGCATTGAAGAGGTTTGCTGCGGTAAGCTGGGCAATGAAAACTGCGCATGTGATGGCACGAAATGCGAATGCTTTAAAATGCCGGAGGAGCTCCTGCAGTTCATCTCAGATAACAGCCTAGATTACCATATTTGGCGCGGTTATGATTACTTTACCGAAACCACCGTTGACGGTTATACCGTTTTTGGCGGAATGATGTCAGGCGGATTTGGAGGTACAGTAGGAGATCTGAATAAGGACGTGGTTATAGTCGGAATAAAAGGAGATGCTTTCCCAAAACCAGAATCAGGAGATCCTTCGCCCATAGGTGAAGCCCTGAAAGCTTTATCCTTTGCTGACTATGGAGGACCTCCGGTCTATCACGGCACAAATACAGCTGGCGGCGGTATGGCCGGTACAGAACTGGCCAAAAAGGGACACACCTGGGTTGTTGTAACCAGTACAAGCTCAGCCAACGGATACGTGGTGTTTAACATACTGCCTGCTTAAACGCTGCGACAAAGACGTGTAATTTGTTGCTGATATAAAACGAGGGATGGCGGCATACAGTGAAAAAGCTGTTTGTCGCCATTCCTCGTTTATTAAGGATATAATAATAAAAATATAAAAGTATTGACTTGATTAAAATTCCTGAGCTTTAGCTGATATAAACATATAATTTTCTTGTATAAAAAGCTTCATCTCATTACCCTCTGAGCCCTGTTTGCCTTCAGCATTCTGATGATTTGATTTGGCTTTGGCGGTGTTCCGTAAAGGAGAACCCCCAGCCTGTATATAGAGGCTGCCAGGAGGCCTACTCCTATGGTTGAGCCTATGAGGATGGTAACGGATAGAGCAATCTGCCACGAGGCCACATCTCCCATGGCTATCCTTGTAAACATTGCCATAGGTGAGGTAAAGGGTATGAAGGAACAGGCCACCATCAGCAGATTGTCCACACTGCCCGCCGACATTGAAAACATGACTATCATGAAAGCTATTATGCAAAGAAACGTTACCGGCATTATAACTGTTGAAAGCTCCTCCATCCTGCTCACCAGGCTGGCAAGGGAGGCGTACAGGAAGGCATACAAAAGAAAGCCGAACACAAAGAATAAAAGATTATACAGCAGCATGGATAAGGGTATGGCAAATATGGACTGGATAATAGCGACATCCGTATAATACGAGGCGTTTAGATTATAGAACAGATATGCCGAGCCCAGTATGAGGGCGAGCTGCAGAAAGCCGGCCAGGCTTGTGCCCAGCACCTTCCCAAACATGAGACTTCTGGGATCCGTTGATGTTATGAGAAGCTCCATCGCCCGGGAGCTCTTTTCCGTGGCAACGCTGGAGGCCACAAGCTGCCCATAGAGTATAATGGCAAAATAGAGCACGAAAATAAGAATATATGTATAGAAAAAGTTTTCCATCTGGTCCTTGCCTATTATGCGGACAGTTCCTGTGACGCTGGCATTTAATATGCTGTCTACCTCACCATCGGATATCCCATAGGCCCCAAAGCTTAGCTGCTTGTAACGATGGAGCATCGCGTTTTCCAGCTGGTATGAAAACCTGTCGTTCATGGATATATTCCGGGCAATTCTTATGTACTCAAGGGGGCCAGTGACAATCACCGCATTGTCATACTCCCCGGCATCCACCTTTTTTTCCGCTTCCGATTGATTAATGGGCTCGGAGACAAAGGTAAAGCCCGCGTATTTCAGAGATTCGTTGTAATACTCCAGGTCTCCCCCCGCTCCCTCTGCCCCATCGATGAAAAGTATCCGGGTCAACTCCCTGTCTTGTGGAGCTTCTTCCTTTGCATCACTGACTGCCTCCCCTATTCTTGGCAGAGACAGCACCAGCGCTATAATTATGATAAGACCTATCGTTAAAAACCGGAAGGACTTTCGCCCTGCGTAGTTCATAAATTCAAAACTAAAAACCGTATATAACTGCTTCATAATGTCCTCCATTGCATAATTATTGTCCACTGAACAAATGCTTTCACATTTGCAAAAAGAGCAAAATGCTCTTTTTGACGGGCAAAACAAACCTGTTTTGCCCGTTTCAGATGCATTGATTGACTGCCTGTGTGATGTTTTTTCGATTACTATAAAATAACTTGCATACAGGCATTAATTAAGCCGATTTTTCTTCCTCGTCTCCCGTATACTGAACGAAAATCTCAGCCAGAGAAGGCTCATGTATTCCTATACTGTCAAACTCAATTCTTTGAGCGGTCAGAGCCGATACAAGGCTGTTCATTTCTTCCGGCGCTCTGAGGGTGACAAGGAGCTCATCCCGCATCCTGCCGGTCCCGGTCACAATATCTGAAAGGGTGTTATTACAAAAATCCTCTATAACGTCATTATCCTGGGACCTTATGGTTATAATATTTCGGTCATAGCTGCGTTTTATATCGCTGATTTTGCCGTCGAGGACTATCTTTCCGTTATGTAAAATCGCAATGGAATCGCAAAATTCCTCCACATAGTTCATCTGATGGCTGGAAAACAGCACAATTCTGCCCTCACTGATAACCTCCTTGACCACGTCCTTTAGTATGGTCGCATTTACCGGGTCAAGTCCTGAAAACGGCTCATCCAGTATTACCAGCTCAGGTTCATTTATAAGGGCAGCTACAAGCTGAATCTTCTGCTGGTTGCCTTTGCTAAGGGTATTCAGCTTTTTTGAGGCATATTCCTCCATTCCCAGTCTTTTAAGCCACCGGGCTATGGACTCCTTGGCATCCCTGGTTTTGCACCCCCGAAGCCTGGATAAATAAAGCAGCTGCTTGTCTATGGGCTGCTTGGGATACAGGCCACGGTCCTCAGGCAAATATCCGATGGACATATTTTTCCTGTCTATCGGCTTCCCGTCTACCAATATATGGCCCGAATTGGGCGGGAAAACACCCATTATAATTCTCATTGTGGTAGTCTTTCCGGCTCCGTTTCGTCCCAAAAGGCCCATCGCGCTACCGCTATTAGCATTGAAGCTAATCCCTTCAAGGACGCCCTTCTCGCCGAAACTCTTATGTATTCTGTCTACCCTAAGTTCCATGCTGTCTCTCCTATGCGTGTAGTTTATATATTTTATTGGCATCATAATGCTTCATAATGCTTTCAGTTCCTGCCCCGGGCAGGGATAATGCTGCCGGGCTTGAAGCCAAGGCTTTTCCAAAATCCCAGCCTCATATGGGTTTTTGACGCGGTATCAACATTTATGGTGTTTGTGCGAAGGTAATCCAAGAGCCTGGAGAAACACTCTTTTCCATATGCTTTTTTTCTATACTCCCGGCGTATAAAAAACTCCCGCAGGCAATATGGATAAACATTCATTTTTACCAAAGCATATCCGACAATGTTTTTTCTTTCAACAAACAACACAGCCTGATACCCGCTGCTTAAATACCTTTTAATACTTGCTTCCAGCTCCGCATCCCTCAAGGGATATACATCCTGCTCATCCTGGGACAGCTGCTTTTTTAACTCCACAAGCTTCCCGTAATCCTTTGAAGTACATTTTATAACTTCAAGCATTCTCATCTGCCTTCTCTTAACAAACATACTATAAAATATATCACCATTAATTTACATTGTCAATAATATGAAGATCTGCCGCGGCGCAAGTCAAGAAACTCCGGGCCATGGGTTGTGTTTAGGAACTCAGCTGCCTTTCCTGATAATGCCCTTCTTCCTACAGCTTTATTTTTGCTATACAAAAACCAACTCACATGGTATAATTGTTTTCACTTTATAAAAACTGTCATATTCCTGAACTATAAATCGCGGATGATGTCTTAAAAAACGA
>JAAYOP010000094.1 GCA_012520295.1 Clostridiales bacterium
ACGGTTTGGTTAACATGGGTTTCTGAAGAATCGCTTAGTGTATCTTATCTGAAAGAAGCTTTCGTCTCTAAAACCATTATGCTTATTGCGCTTGACAGTGTTCAGTTTATTGACAAACCGGATGGTTACGGAATTGAAATTGCGGAAAAAGGGCATTTGTACATACGCGATGCAAATAGCGAACAGCCTCCGTATTTGGACGACAGTGAAGTGGTAAGGCTTGGGCGTGAGCATCTGCCGTTATTTGACAATTGGGAAAAGGACGATGCCACTCAATCCTATATAAGCCAATATAGAAGAATTATACTTGACGCAGACATTGCCGACGATATAAACCACGTTTATGGCTTGATTTTAGGAGGCAATTTAGTCTCGTGCGCCGTGCTGTCGTATTATTCCTTTCCCGCTCTGGGCTTGAGAGTGGCTCACATCGGGGATACGTTTACACGGTCGAATTTGCGTGGTAAATCGTACTCAAAACGTGTAGTCTCAGCTGTCATTCGCCGTGCGGATTGTCCCAACATATCATATGCTGTGGATACGGTAGATTTAGAAGAAAATTTGCCCTCAAAAGCAGTTGCAGTTGCCTGCGGCTTCAGAGCTTACGCATGTACATACCTAAGCAGAATAATGTTTAAGGGGTAAAGTAAAATGACAAATGCTCTTGATTTTGTGAATAAAATTCTGTTTTTTGCAAGTACTTTTTGCAGAAAGTTGCAAGTAAAAAATGCAGAATGTTGCGCTATGCATTTTCCATAGTATTGCAAGCCCGGATATTAGGTGATTAACTCTCGCCCCGGGTTGCAGGCTAACATATATTAGTTGGTGGTACCCTCCGATATTGATCGGTACAGATCGTTGATACTTGACTCTTTCATTCTGTTGCTCGGGCCAGGAAACAGTAGCAGATAGCAATGGTGCAATAACCGGTCCAGCATAGCTGCTGTCATTTGTTCATCATAAAGGACATTGACCCATCTTGAAAATTCAAGGTTTGTGTTCAATATGATACTTCGGCGTTCATAACAATCCGATATGATTTCGAAAAGGAATTGGGAACCTGTTTTATCCAAGGGCACATATCCATACTCATCTAAAATCATGAGTTCAACCCGGTTCAGCTTCTTTAAAAATGCACTCAGAGTCCCTGCTTTTTTCGCTTCAGAGAGCGCATTCACTAAAGCGGCTGTGCGGAAGAACTTAACAGGAACCCCCTGTTTACAAGCTGCTACGCCTAGGGCTATTGATAACATGGTTTTGCCCGTGCCCGTGCCCCCATACATGATGATGTTCTTCTTTTCATGAATAAAGCTTAGGGATTTCAGGCTTTCTATCGAAAGGTCCGCCGGCAGGGTGATCTCATCGAACCGATACCCTTCAAAGGTTTTAATGGAATAGAAGCCGGCACTGTTAATTAACTTTTCTACACGGGCATTTTTTCGATACTGAAGTTCGGAAAATAGTAGATTGTATAGATTTTCCTGATGGCTTTCACCTTTTACGGATTGAGCCATATCCGCTAAGTTCCGGCTTAAACGTAGCTTTTTGCAACATTCGGCGATTTCATGATCCAGCATTGCCAACGACCTCCCCTCTTTTAATGAATTCGTCGTAGGTGGCAAGACTCGGTGTGAATGTCTGCATTGTAGGGAGCTGCTCATAAAGCTGCATGGGAGGAAGCTCAGGTACATCCATATACAGTCTTCTGTATAGGCTTTTAAGGCTATCACTATCTGTTACCTGATACTGCAGAGCCTGGTTCACCGTGTTAACAGCACTTTCAAATCCCGTTCTCTCTGTAAGTTCTGCAAGGGTCTTCAGGATTTGCCCAATCTCCGAATTTCGACAGGATTCCAGATATTGCTGCATGGATTTGGGCATCATTTCGTACACGCCGCTGTATTTCAGAGCACGAGGGCGATGGGATAGCTGCTTAAGATAAGGAAGCCAGTCCATACTCTGTTGCTTGTGATCACCATAAAGACGTCTGTGACAGACAATTTCCCGGTAGTTTTCATCTTGTATTATCACTATGCCGGAACTGAGTACTATGTTGACCATAAGTCCTGCTTGTTTTGGCGATACAGAATATTCATGTAATCCTTTATTCAGATAGACTTTACCCCATTTGTTTGTCTTCTGGGTAACACGCCTTGTCAAATCAAATGGAATAGAAGGTAGCGGTTTTAAGGCTTTCCGATCAGCTTGAAACAATTCCTCAATTGTTTGGTTGTGCCTGTAATACCCCCGATCTGCGTCTTCTTCGCACATGGTTAGGAGTTGTCTATTGAAATCGGAAAGGGACAGGAAGCGAGGGACCGGGACTAAGAAGTTCCTGCGCTGGTAACCCACCTTGTTTTCAACATTGCCCTTTTCATGGCCTTTCCCCGGGTTAGTAAATACAGCCTCAAATCCATAGTGCTCCCGAAAGCGTTGGAACTTATCGGTTAAGTTCCTTCCTCCACCACGGATTATGCTGGTGACAATGGTCTTAGTGTTATCAAACCATAGTTCATGGGGGACTCCTCCAATATGACGAAAGATAGTGTCTAAACCTTCCAGAAGACACTCCATGTTCTCGCCATAGAACAGCTGCAGAAAACCTTTGTTGCTGTAAGGGAAGGATACTTCTAGGTACTTTCCGGTAATACGCCTGCCATTTTCATAAAAGTCAGCAGTACCAAAATCTACTTGTGCTTCACCGGGTTTGTGTTCTAAGGGCAGGTAGCCTGCTTTTGCACCCCTAAAGATCTGCTTCCTGCGATATGATACATACTGGGCTACCAGGCGATAGGAACAGTTAAACCCTTCTACTTCCTTTGTTAAGCGGTTGTAGACTCGTTTGGCTGTATCTCTTTGGCTTCTCGGAGCGGACTTATCATTTTCAAGCCACTCGTCTATGATAGGCTTAAACTCATCCAATTTGGGACAGAACCGCTGTTGAGAAGCAGGTTTGGCTACAGGCTCGTTAAAATCATCCTTGTCTATGTACTTGCGCACAGTCCTCCAATCAAGCTGTAGGGATGATGCTATTTGTGAAATATTTTCCCCTTTTCCATAATACCTTAGTCTGATATCATATATTTAATCCATTGTGAGCATTCTCCTTTTGCCTCCTTGCATTCTTTGATCAGATACAAGGATAAATTATAGGGAGTTTGCCTGCAATGGATCTCCTGCAATTTTAAGCAATATCCAACTTGCAATATTATGGATTTTTCTCCTGCAACTTTCTACATTTTTATTCTACAACAAACAAATATGCCGAGGATTGGTCTGTTTCCAGAGCGTATTTGAATCCAAAATCCATTCATTCTCTGCTGCTAAACATAGCTTAATTTACTATTTGGAGTCCCAAAATTGCGAACTTATCTTGACATGACCTCTTATCCTCTTATTTTTGTCAGTCTTGTTTGCTGGGACTATTATAGAAAAAAGCGGCAGCTGATTAGACTGCTGCCGCAGGGAAAAAATTGCCCTCTCTTACACCAATTTTCGGAGTTTACTCAGAATTCGGGGCAGACCCTAACTAAATAAAATAACAAAAGTATGGAAAAGCCATTATCCCATTTGCTCATTCACATAAAGACTCACTCGAGTTTGAATTAGCTTCGCGGCTTCCTCTGCAGTCTTATCATTTGCAAGAAATGCCCGACATTCATCCCATATTATATTATAAACTGCCGCATCAGCTCTATCTATTTGACTGCAACTGTTTATTAATTCGATAAATTTTTCTTTATCTGATTCACTTGCAGCGTATAGATGGATAAGTTCGTTTCCAACTAACTTAGTTGCTTTTGGAATTTCTACTTCATTACCATTTTCGTCAATATTATATAATGGAGTCATTGCATCTTTTAGGTAATTGTCGAAAGCATTAACATTGGTTGGATATGCAATCCTCCACAACCTTTTCTGACTTTGATATTCTTCTGTTAACACTCGTCGTACGAAAGACCATGCAGCGTCTTTATATTTTGAAGTAGAAGTTATCGCTAATTGTGGTGATGATGGATAAATTGTATTGCCACATCCCTTTTTTATCGGATATCCCTTGAACGTGAAGTCTCCATTGAAACGATATCGATAGCTTTGAAGATCTAATATGCTATCAACAAAATCCACCATTAGAAGATAATCATCATTCCAAGGCTGGCTAAAATCTAGCTCATTGCTGCTGGGATGGCTTTTTACTATATTTAATAGATTAATAAATTCAGGGCTATCAAAAGAACATGTCCCAGTCTTCCAATCAATAAAGCTTTCGGCATAAATATAAATAAAAACGTCTAGTAAAGAATCTTGAGTGTTAAAGAATATGTTTTTATAGCCTCCTTTAAAATTATCAATATCATTCCATGTCCATCCGATATCATTTCCTACTATATCAGATCTTCCTATAGCTGTACGGACAGCAAATGCCGAGAGGGTTTGATAAAGCTTTCCATGTGTTTCAAGAAGTTCTAACGCGGACGATAATATATCATCACGGCTCAATTCAGGGTCGTTATCAAGATAATAATAAAGGTCTTCAAAAAGTCCTTTTGCAGCGTATCGTCTAACTGATAACATCGAAACATCAATAATGTCCGGTACATCACCGGTCATTATGTCCAATAAAAGCTGCGTTTGCATAGTGTCATCCATATAACCACCAGTAAATGGCATCCTTCCATGAAGAGTTGATGAATAATCTATAATTTCAATTTTATATTCATGGTTTTCTCTGTTAAAATCCAATACGGCTTCAGTAAGATAATAATCTGGAAGAAAAACAGCCATTTTGACAATTTTCTTTTCAAATTCTGTACTATCATCAGCCTTAAGTTGATACAGCTTAATATTACCTTCCATATCATAGATCATGCATAAAAACCCATCACCTGATATTGATGTCATTAAAAAAACTGAATATGGATTAATATTGCAATCAAGGAACTCAAACAGTGCCACAATATTGCCAGTACTAGTATTTATACCATAAAGATTGCTATTGTCTGTATAATAAAAAGAATATTTATCGTCGCCGTCAAAGCAAAGTCTTGTTTCTTGTGGAAGGGCCATAATTTTAGATAAAGTTTTCTTTTTATAATCAACTTTATATAAATACTGCTTTGCACCTTCAAAAGCGCTAGAATATATATTACCGTTACCATCATTATACAAACCAGTAAATACCCCTAAAAGAGGCAATTCTGACAAGAATTTTCCATCCTTATTATGAATAAGTATTTTATCGCTTTGCAACAGATAAATATTATTATTACCATCAATACACATGTCAAAGAGTGTACTTTGAATATCTAAATTGTCAATCCGGGCGATTTCATGTCCTATATCATCAAAGGCACGCAATGCAATCTCTTCTCCATTGCTTTCAGCAATCCATATAGCATCCGAACTCACGGTAAGGGATACTATAGTATTTGATGAGATAGGTATTTCATTTGAGAGAAGGGTATGCTTTTTTGTAGAAGTGTCAAATTTATATACAGTATTGTCGAGTATGTAATACATTTTCCCATTCAATGTTACCGCAGATGTAATAATACCAGACCCAGGATCCGGCAAAGCCTTTGCGGAATATGTTTCATTCGCATCTATTACAGGTATAGAAGTATCCCTTGATGAAATACCAGTATTTACCCGCCTCTTATCATTGCAAGCAGACAAAACAGCAATTAGAAGTAATAGAATTATTATAATTGCTGTTATCTTATACTTTTTCACAATTATTCCCCCAGGTGTTGTGTGTGATGTAACCGGGGTTGAAACCATTCAACCCCGATACAGCATAGATATGTAAACTTAAGTATGATATTTTCACATAACGAGCAAATCATACTCAATAGTGAAAGCATTATTACTGAAGCTATTTATAATGAGGATCTCATAATTCTGGTGAGTTAAACCAGTCCAAGATCGAGTACCTATACGCATGGGAATGGTTAATATTGATCTCTGTAGCCTCTATCACCGCACAATTCAATATCAAATTGTTGATTAGCGGAATTTTTTGAAACAATAAAGAAAACACCTTGACCATCCCACATTGTCGGAACCGCAAGAGTAACTTGACCTGGTCCGTTAGAGTATCCGGGAATAACAAGAGAAGTTGCTGCAAGCGCTGTCCCCATTATACTTATTATAAGTGCAAAAATAATACATGCTATAAGTATACTTTTACGGCTTTTTTTCGATTTTATCATAAATATTGCCTCCTTAAAACGTATTTAAATCAATACACATATCTTCCCCGCGGCCGCTTATAGGAGATAAATGTATGGATATACGTAATCGATAGAACTAACATTTATGAATCATGTATTTTTCAGTTCAACCGTATAGATTTATGTTAATTTTATTTATATATCGCCACCAATTGCCGCTTTTGTAAATAGCTGTGACGTAAATTGCATATTCTACGACGTAATTTGCATTTTGTTTACTTAAATATGAATACCAGAAGGTTTCGACGAATATAAATCAATTTTATCCAGAGCTTATTATCCCGAAATTTTACAGCATTAAGTTTTTTATGATAACAGTAGAAATTAAGATGAGTGTTTATGCTTTTCTAGTATAAGTCAATATTTTTATCGTATATTCTCTTTTTGTTGGCTGGATTTCTTCTGTAACTTCTTTTCAAGCTTTTTAAGAAGATTTTTGCTTAAAACATCTATAAATGCTTGAAGCAATTCCTGCTGGTTTTTTACTGCACGCCGTTTTATCCCTACGGTAGTATCTAAAAACTCTATATCCCGTTTATGTTCCTTTATGTCTGCAATGGTCATTCCTGAATATTTTCCTCTCTCTAACCTGGCTCACGCTAATTTGGTTCATTTTTAGTATTTGTGGTCAAAACTCGTCTTTCCGGTTTCGGGGCAAGGAGACATCTACGTTTCCGAAGCTGGTGCGTAAAGCCTAGCTACTTTACCCATTCAGTATTCTTGTAGCCGTACTTACAATAACCCTACTCTTCGTCCAGTTCTGCTTCCAGGCCATTTTCAATTAACTCGGTGATGGTTTCCTTAATAATATTCTGGATATCTTCCATGCTACTCTTCTGCAACAATTCCCGTATTAGTCTTCTACTAGTATTTTCTTCTGGACTGCGATTTTTTCTTACAATAATATTGAACCTCTAATATATGGTGGTTTATGGTGGTCATGTCAAGATAAGTTCGCAATTTTGGGACTCCAAATAGTGAATTAAGCTATGTTTAGCAGCAGAGAATGAATGGATTTTGGATTCAAATACGCTCTGGAAACAGACCAATCCTCGGCATATTCGATGAGATATACTGTTACCAATCGGATATAGGAATCCGGGTTTGGGAAAATTCCAACGACATTGGTCCTGCGTCGTATTTCCTTGTTTAGTCGCTCCAGCATGTTAGTGGAAGATATCTTGCGGGCATCGAGTTCCGGAACCGCGGAGAAAACCAGGGAATCCTCCACCCCTTCCTCCAAGATCTCAATAGCCTTTGGAAAACGCTTTTCGTACTTTTCGGAAAGCTCCCTCGC
This sequence comes from Clostridiales bacterium, assembly GCA_012520295.1. GTDB lineage: Bacteria > Bacillota > Clostridia > Oscillospirales > Oscillospiraceae > JAAYOP01. The sequence continues at coordinate 7,531 of JAAYOP010000094.1, forward strand.
CCGCTGGCGGGCCAGTTCAGCGGAAGGCGCAAGCCAGATTTCCTTTAGTTGTGCCGCAAACATTTCTTTCTCTTTCTGAGGGACATGAGCCAGAATGTTCCGCATAAAGTGCACTTTGCACCGTTGCCATGACGCCCCGGTAAAACATTCCTGGATGGCGGCAATTACGCCCTTATTAGCGTCGGTAACCACCAGGGATGGTGTTTCCAGCCCTCGCTGCTTTAAGCTTTGAAACAGCTGAGAGTAGCTTTCTTTGGACTCATCCATCATCGGCTCTATGGCCAATACCTCACGCTGCCCCTGCTCGTTGACACTGCAGACAACCATCACCGCCATGCTGATAACGCGACCGTCCACTCGGACTTTCTCATACAGCGCATCTATCCATATGACAGGATAGCGTCCCGTCATAGGCCGGCTGCGAAATTCTACCTGCTCGTTCAGACCTTTTGTCATTTCACTGACCTGGCTTCGGGATATATTCTCAATTCCCAGACTGCGGGCCAGCTTTTCTATCTTCCGGGTGGATACGCCCTGCACGAACGCTTCCTGTATCACCTGTATCAATGTCGCTTCACTACGCTTATACTCTGTAATAAAAAACGGAATGTATCCACGATGACGCAGCTTTGGTATCATAAGGTATATCGTTCCCATGCGGGTATCAAGTCTCCGAGGGCGATATCCACAGCGATAATCGTTGCGGGTGGGGTTGTGAGCGTTCTTTTCCGCCCCCACTATGCCAGTTACCTCCGACTCCATAAGCTGGGCGCACAGCCACTCCAACATGCTGAGCATCGGATCAGGTTCACTCATACCTTAGTGTAAAATTATAATTGGCAAAAATAAAGGAGGAATAGCAAAACCTATTCCCCCTGCATGCGAAACCTGTTAAGATGAGTTTGTAAACCAACATAAAAACAAGGAGATGCATGCAAGATG
>JAAYOP010000095.1 GCA_012520295.1 Clostridiales bacterium
GGCAGATTAAAGAATAATTATGGGGATTACTGTTCCTTTCATTTGTTAACATCATTAATTTCAGCAAGCTTTTCTGAACAATTTCCCTTGTTATGAAACTTGCCAACGTTTACTTGACACATACCACTCATACATTTTAGTAGCAATTCCGTCAATTCTGTGGTATTATTTCTTTGAGCCATTGGGTTTCATCTCCTTCTTTGAATGTCTTGTCACCATTCATTTTACAGGAGTCCCAATGGCTTTTCTATGCCCTTTTAAAATTGCGAACTTTATTGTACACTACTCGAATATAAGCTATACCCCAAAAAAAGTGCAACAGAAATCAGTACGACATTTCGGGGTATATTTTGATTTTTCGAATGACCTTTTTCCCGCATTATCAAACGGTTTTTACCTTTTTTAGGTACTTTCCGAGGTAGTAAAACCGAACGATTCGGGAGAGCGCTTGAATGGCATTCAAGAGGTCAGCGGTTCGATCCCGCTTATCTCCACCAGAAAAAAGGACAGACTGCACAAAGTGTGGTCTGTTCTTTTTTTCTGCCATGGGATACAGGGAGCGAAACGCTCAGTTCTGATCCCGCTTATCTCCATCAGAAATCCTATAATCAGAATGGTTACAGGATTTTCTTTTTGCATCAGTTTTCTAAAATTTCTTAAAATTCCTTGCTATTGCATACGGCGTTACATTCCGCACCATCACTAATTGATGTCCACTGAACAAATGTGTTTTTGAATTGTTCAGCAGGCATTAATTGCAATATTTCTTTCTAAAATCTGATGCGGAAACCCAATCCAGGAACAGATTGACATATGTGGGTTTATATGCTACGCTCGTTTGGAGAATATACTATGGAGGAGAATTACATGAGCGACGGAATGAAACAAGGTAAATTTGACTATATAGGCGAGTACCGCGAGGGGCTTGCCTTTGTCAGAAACAACATCAAAGAATTCAAGGTTGGGTTCATTGATGAAGCGGGCAATGTTGTCATTCCGCTTGATTATTATGGCCGGGTAACGGTCGATGGTCGAGAGCGGCTTGTGCACTTCCCTTTTTTTAGCGAGGGTCTTACGGCGGTAATGAACGCGGACGGCAAATTCGGTTACATCGACAGGCACAACAATACTGTTGTCCCGTTCTGCTATGATGACGCGAGGCCTTTTACATGCGGACTCGCTGCTGTTAAAAAGAATGGAAGGTACGGGTTTATAAACTCTAACGGCGAAGAAATACTGTCGTTAGAATATGATTGGGCGGGGGAATTTTCGGAGCTCGCGCCCGTCAGGCGTGGAGATAAACTTGGATTTGTTAATAAGAGAGGCGATATAGTAGTCCCGTTTGTTATTAATTATAAGGACGTATACCTGAGCGACTGAGTATCGACATTCAACACAATACACAAACCCTGTGTGGAAACATGCAGGGCTTGGTGCTTTGGAAGCCATTTCTACTTTTGTTCGGAATAAGGTAAAGGTTAGATCATCGAGCATTATCTGAAATAACGGAGGCTCTGTAAAGTTAAAGCAATCATTTCCAGAGTAATTAAGCGAAATTTAAGCAACAAGTAAAAATTTTTGTCTTTGTTTTTAGAGAGATTAAGACCGGCAACCTGAGCCGGAGTCAAGCCATTTAGCGCAGAGTGAGGGCGAAGAAAGTTAAAAAACGAACATGGAAATAAGGTTATTGGCAGAAGAAAACCCCTGTTTGGTGTTGTGCCAGGCCTTAAACTGCTTGTGAAAGCATTCAATAAGGTTATTGGAAATATCATCTTCAAAGCTTTCAACCCGAATGTGTTTCCCTTTGTCAAATATCGATTTAACAGGCACTTTACAAGCAATGTACCGATTAGAGACAATTGGGGCAGGATTGCCCTGTTTCCTTGCTTCATGAAGCCCGGAAACAGCTTGGGAAGAATTATGGCAAGGCGATATAGGATTCGTATATCATCAAAAAGTGGTATAAAGTTGCAAAGTTATGACGCCAATTGTCATTTATGGCTGCTGCTTTCCAACTAAAGAATGAGTGATTGCACTTTTTATCACAACAACGGTAGTTACTGTAATGTTCATAGTCGTGATGCAGGAAGCTGGTATTTCCACAAACTGGGCAGGTCGGATGTTTGGGCCGGCAATTTGCCTCTTTCACCCTCGGAGGTTCGGGGGCAAATTGATGTTTGCAGTTCCGGCAGAGGTACTTCTGATAACCATCAGGATCTTTGCCGTAACGATAAAATAAGTGATTGTTGTTGCATTTTGGATAGTTAATCCGGTATGATTTTACAATGAAGACTCGTCTCCTTTCGGGAGGTACTGGGGTTTTGTGGTGAAACCATTGTACCAGAAGGGCTGACGGGTCTTTAACTTTCATTTAACTTTACAATACGTAATTTTTAATACAGGAGGTCTTAATAAAAAAGCTTAAACGAACGATGGATAACTTCATGTTTCTGTTTCGTCCTGCGGTCAAGTTTGGCAAGGTATATTTCTTGATAATGCTAACTATACAGGCACTGCCGACGATGATTAACTCCCTCGTCGAAGTCGCCACGCCGAAGATCGCCATAGACGGAATTATGAACGGCATGCCTTTTGGTAATATTATCCTCAGAATAACTATTATTATATTACTGGACCTTTTCGTCGGAGCAATAATAACCGGTATCAACTGCGCCGGCACATCGGCATCGCCTATCAGGATGCCAACCTGTATGCCCTCACACTCCGCGAGAATATGCAGTACTACTATCCCGAAGCAGACGACGAGACGCACCTGAGGGCACTCAAAACAGTAGGATTGGAGTGCTCAACAACCTGGATAAACCTGTATCACGCGAATTCCTCGAGGACGGAATAATGCTCTCCGGTGGTGAAACTCAGAAGCTGGCTCTTGCCCGTTTGCTCGTAGGTGAGTTTGGCCTTTTGATACTGGACGAGCCCTCCAGCTCCCTGGATCCGCTGGCCGAGTATAAAATGACCAAGCTTATGTTTGAGGCGAGCACCACTACAACGATCATGGTCGCCCACAGACTCAGCACGATTCGCTATGCTGACCGCATCTATTTGATCGACAACGGGGAGCTTGTGGAGCAGGGCACCCACGAGGAGCTGATGGCCCTCGGCGGCAAATACGCGGAGATGTTCTCAAAACAGGCGGAGAATTATGTGAAATAAGTAGGGCATATCTCAAAGTATTCTTACAATATGTTATATAATTACCGGGTAAAGTCCATTGTTTTCAATGTGACGATTACAGAGTAAAAGGAAGTGTATCAAATCTCCTGTAATTGGTTTTAACCCTTGAAAATTTGGGGAATATCTTCATCAAAGGTACAATAGGGCAATGCTGACAAATGCACGCGCAGCTTCTACATTCAAGTCTTGATGCTGATAGGCTCGATTATTTGTTGCGCATTTCAAGATAAGCAGTAGTTTTATTCGGAAATGTCGGATTGGATTATATCTTAGCCAAATAGTAAATTATGCTGTGTTTAGCAGCAGAGATTAAATGGATTTTGGAAAACGCTTTTCCTACTTTTCGGAAAGCCCTCTTACCCACTGGCGGGCCAGCTTCTCCATCTTCCGGGTGTACACAACCACTCCAACATGTTGAATATGGGATCAGGCTCACCGATACATTTCATTGGCAATCTTGTCAATTCGTGGTGTTCTTTCAGCCATTGGGTTCCAACTCCTCCTTTAAAGGTTTTGTCACCATCCATATTACAGGAGTCCCCATGGCTTTTTTATGCCTTCATTAAATTGTGAACATTATTATACACTACCTTGATTGACGGGGCAGTGAAAGACATTCGTAAAGGTACGTTCACATCAATGGAAGGGCGCTTTTGTCCAAGGGTAGCCCCGCAATCTCCGCTAATTGTGCTAACCCAACCATAGCAATGGACACGATGCTTTCCCCATGAATAAAGTCGGTAGCACTGGAGTCGAAAAGCATATTGGCCTGTGGGGGAAATTCATCGTCTCCCTCCCAGAACAGAAATCGAACAGGTATACATTTGAATGCGTCCACCTGATAACCCATATCTGAATAAGGCAATTTCTTTCCGCCCATAGCTTCCATCGCAAACTGTAGTCTGTCAATATTTCCTGAGAATGTGCGGGCAAAAGGCTCGATAATCCCTTTTTTAAAGGCTGCCGCAAAAGGAGATGTTCCCTTCAAATCCTCAAAGCTTACCCAATTGTCCTTGAACTTAGCTAAAGAGGATACATATCCAAACAGTGTGTATATATTAAGTTTTACAGTATTTGATGCGATATGATTACCTCCCATGGGGACAATTTCCCCGGTTTGCCGGTGAACTCCATATTTTCTTCCAAAATGGCAGATAGTCAGGTAATCTCCTTCGGGCTTCAATTCAGGAAGCTTTTCCATAAGCTGCTGCTGGTCCATTTTTAGAAACCGCTCCCGCCACTGCCGGCACAATTTGTCATAGTTGGATAGTCTTTTCATAATGCTGGCCTCCATTATCATATCTTCCCACAATTAAACCTTTATAAGCTCGATATATTATTATATTATAATAATACCTGCTGAACATTTCAAATCCCCAACAAAACAGGCTTGTTTTGCCCGTCAAAAACAGCGAATATACTTATTTGCAAACGGGTTTTGCAAATGCGTTTGTCCAGCGGACAATAATATACTTTATTGCAGATTGTTCTAATTTGCATTATCCTGTTATTAACACAAATCATCTTTTCGAGATGAGGCCCTTTATAAGTGGTATAAAAAGAGCCGGTTTATGTAAGCTTCACGCCGCTGAATTAGCAAATATGTTAAAAGGTTTATCATTCCGGACTTCTTCGGCACACCGGATATGATAAACTGGGTAAGTTTAGTTCCAGTTTAGTAAGCTGTGCAAAATATATACATAAAACTCCGATTGAGGTGCCACGATGTTTCATATTCTTGTTGTGGATGATGATAAAAATACCCGTCGCCTTATGCAGGCAGTACTTGAGGGGGACGGTTATACCGTAACTACTGCATCTGACGGAGAAAAAGCCCTTGCTGTAATGGATTCAGAACACATTGATCTTGTAGTTCTAGATATCATGATGCCCAATATGGACGGTTATGAATTCACAACTTTGCTCCGTTCTACTAATAATGATCTGCCTATTCTGATGGTATCAGCTAAACAACTGCCGGAGGATAGGAAGCGGGGATTTATTGTAGGGACGGACGACTATATGACAAAACCGGTGGATACTGAAGAAATGCTTTTTCGTATAAAGGCACTGCTGCGCCGCGCTAAAATTGTAAGTGAGCGGAAGATTGAAATCGGAGATGTGGTGCTGGATTATGATTCGATGACCATCAGCCGTAAAGATGAACGCCTGGAACTGCCACAAAAGGAATTTCTGCTCCTCTTCAAGCTGCTGTCATATCCGGGGAAGATTTTTACACGCATTCAGCTTATGGATGAAATATGGGGCGCGGATTGTGAAACAGGATGGGAAACTGTAACTGTACATGTGGGCCGGCTCAGGAAACGGTTTGAAGATTGGGACGAGTTTGAAATCGTTTCCGTGCGCGGCCTCGGATACAAGGCGGTGAAGAAGGTTTGAAAGAGAAGAGAACAAACACTCAATGGGGTTAACGCTGCTTTTTTCCGGTGTTATGTTTTTGCAAACTCTTCTGACGCTGCTTGCTGTAGGGGTTATTGTGTTTATTGCTGTAAAACTCGGACTCTTTGTAAAGTGGCAGAAAGAGCAAAATCTGTTTGCGTTTTTTATTCTGATTGCTGTTTTCAGCCTCGTTGGCGGCACAATTATGACTGTTTTAGTAGGCAAAATTCCATTAAAACCAATCAACAAAATCATCAATGCCATGAAACGCCTGGCATCCGGTGATTTTCGCACACGCCTGCATTTTGGAAATTTGCTTTCCAAACATCCCACCATACGCGAATTAACGGAAAGCTTCAATACAATGGCATCTGAACTGGAGAATACAGAACTGCTGCGCTCTGATTTCGTAAATAATTTTTCCCACGAATTCAAGACCCCGATTGTCTCCATTGCGGGCTTTACGAACCTGCTGCGTCAGGGAACCCTCTCTGAGAAAGAGCAAAAGGAGTATCTGGATATTATCGCAGAAGAGTCCATGCGCCTGTCGGACATGGCAACCAATGTTATGAATCTGACAAAGGTTGAAAACCAGACAATACTGACTGATGTAAAGAGTTTTAACCTCTCCGAACAGTTGAGGAGCTCTATCCTGCTGCTAGAGGACAAATGGGAAAAGAAAAACCTGGAGATTGATATAGATTTCGATGAACACATGATTTCCGCAAATGAAGAGCTTTTAAAGCAGGTTTGGCTTAACCTGCTTGATAATGCGATCAAATTCTCTCTTGACAATGGCACCATCGGTGTCTCAATTATCGAAGATTCCGGCAATATTGCTGTTTCCGTTTCCAACGCCGGAAACAAAATACCGGAGCATCAGTTGGATCGAATTTTCCGTAAGTTTTACCAGGCGGATGAATCCCATGCGGTGGATGGTAACGGAATCGGCCTTGCTATCGTGAAACGGATTGCCGAACTCCACGGAGGTACTGTCAGCGTTGACAGCACAGATGACATTACGGTCTTTACCGTTAAGCTTCCGCAGAATAACCTGACAGCGGAATTAGGCCAATAAGAATAAGTATCTGGCAAACAGGGCGTCATCTTTTTTGCGAAGATGACACCCTGTTTTACATTTTATTCATTTTTGGTTTCGTTTCGGTTTAGATTTCACGTTTAGAATTTCATTATAAAGCCCTAGGAGAATTTTAATGAAAATATGGTTTTTAAGCACAATAAGCAAAATACGGCAGTGGATACAGGGTCGATACGGATATGACCAGCTGTCCCGGTTCCTCTTTATTTTAACCCTTGCCCTTATTGTGCTATCGCGCATATCGGTTCTTCGTTTCCTCTATATTCCCGCGCTCCTTCTCCTGAGCTGGTCCTGCATTCGCTGTTATTCCGCAAACCATAAAAGACGAAGAGCAGAGTACGCGGCTTATCTCCGAATCAAGAGTTTTTTCAGTCTTCAAAAAAGAAAATGGTCTGAACGCAAGACTCACACCTATTTCAAATGCTCCAGCTGCAAGAAAACCCTTAGGATACCAAAGAGAAAGGGGAAAATGAGAATTACCTGTCCCGAATGCGGTTATGTAGTCGAAAAGCGGACCTGACATAATAAAGATACGGTAATACCGAAAAGAGCGCACGTACAGCAGTTTTGCCTCAGGCATTTATCGGAAAATTTGTACTCGGTTTAAAAATATTCAGATTTTCTTTGGCTTGACACAAATACTGGTGTACGCAACGCAACTAGCTCACTGATTAATAATAGAAAGGACTCTTTTCATGTTAGAACTCAAGCAAATTACAAAAATTTATACTACCGGAGGGGAAAATGTAAATGCACTCAAAGGTATTGATCTTCGTTTCAGAGAGAGTGAATTTGTATCTATCCTCGGCCCCTCCGGCTGCGGCAAGACCACCTTGCTAAACATCATCGGCGGACTGGATCAGTATACCAGCGGAGACCTGATTATCAATGGAGTCTCCACGAAAGAATTCAGAGACAGAGACTGGGATACCTATCGCAATCACTCTGTTGGTTTTGTGTTCCAAAGCTATAATCTGATACCCCATCAAAGCGTTTTGCAGAATGTTGAGTTGGCATTGACCTTATCCGGCATATCCAAAAAAGAGCGTCGTGAACGGGCAAAAAAGGCACTTGAACAGGTCGGTCTTGGAGACCAGCTTCGTAAAAAGCCCAATGAACTGTCAGGCGGTCAAATGCAGCGCGTAGCCATCGCCCGGGCGATTGTTAACGACCCGGATATAATTCTCGCTGACGAACCTACCGGAGCCCTGGACACGGAAACCGGTATACAGGTCCTGGATATCCTTAAAGAAATCTCTGCAAACCGGCTTGTCATTATGGTCACACATAATCCTTATCTGGCTGAGCGATATTCCACGCGCATCGTCAATATGCTGGACGGGAAAATCACCGGAGATTCAAACCCGTTGGCAGATGAGGAAATACGCCTGGCGAAGGCCGGCGATAAAAAGGAAAGGTTAAAAAAGGACAATAAAAAGAAACCGTCCATGTCCCTGTGGACTTCCTTTGGTCTATCTCTGAAAAATCTGTTTTCAAAAAAAGGCCGGACAGCACTGACCAGTTTTGCCGGTTCCATTGGTATTATCGGCATTGCTTTAATCTATGCCGTCTCACAGGGGACGACAATGTATATTGACACAATTCAGGAGGAAACCCTTTCCTCTTATCCCCTGACGATTGAAGCGCAGAGTGTGGACATCGCTTCTTTGCTGAGCACCTTTATGGGTAAGGCACAATCTACATCTGAACATGAAAATGATGCAGTATATCAGAAGGCCATGCTCTACGAGATGTTGAATGCCATGAATTCCATTGAGGAGCAGGAAAACGACCTGATCAGCTTCAAGGCGTACATTGAGCAGCAGCGCGCCGATGAAAACTGCGAGCTGCATAGCGCGGTCAGCGCAGTGCAGTATACATACGATATGGATCTTTTGATTTACACAAAAAATGTCGACGGCGATATTATCCGTTCCGATACCCAGGCGTTAATGATGGATCTTATGCAGGAATACTACGGGGTGGATATGGCCAACATGCTTGCAATACAGGAACAGTCGCCTATGGGTTCTTTTACCTCAATGATGCAAGCCGGGATGTCACTATGGCAGGAACTGCTGCCTGGTGATAACGGGAAGCTGATAAGCCCCTTAGTGGAAAATCAGAACGAACTCATCTACGGCAGTTGGCCATCTCGTTATGACGAAATTGTGCTGTTTGTTGATGAGAATAATGAGCTGGATGACCTTACACTCTATGCCCTTGGTTTGAAATCCAGAGAAGAAATCGATGTTCTGATAGATGCCGCGGTAAACAGGACAACCGTGGACTATGAAGTGCAAAGCTGGAGCTACGAGGAAATCTGCAGCATGGATTTTCGTACAGTTCTTTCCAGTGATTGCTACATATACGATGAGAGTACTGGCACATATACAGATTTGCGTGAAACCCAGGCAGGCTTGAAATATCTTTATGATAACGGGCTGACTCTTCATGTGGTGGGCATTGCAAAACCGGCCAAGGACTCAATCTCTAAAATGATCAGTGGCTCAATTGGGTATACAGGCAAATTGACGGAATACATCATTAACCAGGCATATGAATCGGATGTCGTTCAGGCACAGATGAATGACCCGTCTACGGATATTTTTACCGGCCTGCCATTCAAAGACAGTGGCGATACAGTTGATGACACAACTAAAGCGGCCGATTTCAGGGCATATATCAATGCACTGGTCGATGAGGAAAAAGCAGCAGTATATATCCGGATTATGAGCATTCCCTCCGAAGAAACGGTGCAACAAACCGTTTCAGAAGCCCTTGGCTCCATTCAGCGTGAGCAGATGGAAGCCACACTCATCGAAGCCCTGGCTGCCCAGACGGGTATGGATTCCGGTACGATTGAAAACTACATCAACTCCATGAGTGATGAGGAAATCTACGATCTGTTTGCAGCAATGATTGAGGAACAGGTTCGTTCTCAGTATGCCGCCGGAGTGCAGGAACGGCTTTCGGCAATACCGTCCCAGCAACTTGCCAGCATGCTTGATATGGCGCTGGAGCAGTATACGGAAGCAGAGTGCGCCGCACTTTATGACGACATTCTGGAGTTTTCCGACTCCACTTATGAAGACAATCTGATTGCTCTCGGATGCGTGGATATGGACAGCCCGTCATCTATCAATCTATATGCCTCTACATTCGCGGATAAAGATACGATAGAGAATGCAATCGCGGCATATAACGATACGGTGGACGATCTGCAGGAGATTAAATACACCGATTATGTCGGTTTGATGATGTCATCGATAACGACGATAATCAACGCAATTACCTATGTTCTGATTGCTTTTGTTTCGGTGTCGCTGGTAGTTTCCTCCATTATGATTGGAGTCATCACCCTTATTTCCGTCCAGGAGCGCACCAAGGAGATTGGTATACTCCGCGCAATCGGCGCCTCAAAGAAAAATGTGTCCAGTATGTTCAATGCGGAAACAGTTATTATCGGCTTCACCTCCGGCACATTGGGTGTGCTCATCACTTATCTTCTGGTGATACCTATCAATGCCATTTTGCATCACCTGACCGGAATTGGAAACCTCAGTGCCTATCTGCCGCCCCAGGCAGCAGCCGTTCTTGTTCTAATCAGTATGTGTCTGACACTCTTTGCAGGTATTGTCCCGTCCCGCAGTGCCGCGAAAAAAGACCCTGTTGTGGCTCTGAGAACGGAGTGATTATTAAGATAAAACTTTCTCAGGAAGGCGCAATCGCCCCATTGCAGCCGGCGCTGCTCTCCAGAGTATCCAAAGAGGGGACGTTGCAAAATGGGGATTTTTGCAGCGTTCCCTTTTTCTACGGGAAACTCTCCCCCACCAGTCCGGTTCCCAGAGCGGAAATGGCGCAGGTGCTGTATAATTTGCTTGGAAAAAAGCAGGCTAAAAACCTGCTTTTTTTCCTGCCCATATAAAGCAGCAATTTGCTGCCGCTCGGCAATTTGACATCCGGCGGGTTATATTTCTCCGAAGCGGCATTCGGCCCGTGCCGGGTGATATTGGGATTTACCCGGTATATAACTGCTGCGAAGCGGCAATATCACTTCATGGCGCAGCCGTAAGGCCGATCCCCTGCTCTCATAATTAATATTGCGGTGCATTTTTCGTTATGGTATGTTAGTAATGTCAAACACCATTATGGGGCAACAAGACATATATCGGCAAGGTTCCCGATAAAGAGAAGGCCGCCGGCGCAGAGCGTCTTCGATAACGAGCCGAAGGCCGGCATTTTCCGCAAAGCACCGGGCTGGGATGTATCCGTCCAAGTTGTTTTCGGATGAGACCGGGAACCTGAAATTTGTCATACGGGATATTTGCGGGGAGGGAAAAGAAGCATGACTGTTACGATAAAATTCAGCGTCAGGGAGCTTGTGGGTGACATGCGAGACGGCGCTTACGACGTCCCTGAAGGCACGACTATCAGCGGGCTTTTGGGCATAGCGCAGAAGGAAGCCGGAATGGTATTGAGCGAGGAGGTTAAAAACAGCTTCGTCTTTCTCGTGGGCAGCATTCCGGCGCAATGGGAAACCGTTCTTAATGACGGCGACAAGGTTCGCGTTTTGTATAAAATTCTGGGCGGATAAACGAATGGAGCCTGGATACAGGCTCCGTCCGACTCAGTTAAACAGTTTTAAGGAGGCAGCTATGGCACGCTATGAAAGAAATCATCCGGCCATATCGGAGGCGGAACAGGAAATACTGGCAAAGAAGCGCGTCCTGGTCGCCGGTTGCGGCGGGCTGGGCGGCTATATCATTGAATTACTTGGCCGCATCGGCGTGGGACACCTGACTGTCGTGGACGGGGATGTTTTCATCCAATCCAATTTAAACCGGCAGTTGCTGTCAAGCAATGATACGCTGGGACGGAAAAAGCCGGACTGTGCCGCCGAGCGGATGCGTTCTGTCAACCCGCTTGTCTCATTACGTCCCGTCAGCACGTTTATCACAGAGGAAAACGCTGAAGACCTCATCGCCGGTCATGATGTCGTCGTCGACGCGCTGGATAACGGCCCAACGCGAATTATTCTTGCACGGGCGGCGCGGAAGCTTAAAATCCCGTTTGTCAGCGGAGCAATCTCAGGCTGGCGCGGGCGGGTCTTTGTCCTGATGCCCGATGATTTATCCGCCGATTTCCTTTGGTGCGGCGAAAAAGGCGTTATTCAGGGCAACCTCTGCTTTGCGGCGTCGAGCACCGCTTCCGTCCAGGCGGCGGAAACTGTTAAGCTGCTCCTCGACCGCCCCGGGCTCCTCCACGGCCGGCTCCTGGAATTCGACCTTCTGAGCGGGCAATGGGAAGAGATCCCGCTGGACTTGAGTTAAACCTTGTAAAGTCATATAACCCAATGAACCGCCGGGATTGCCGGCGAAACGGAAGCTACACAACGGTCCCTGATAGTGGGTTTGCAGCATCGCAGGGTGCGACGGTTCCTGCACGCCGTTATTTTGTGAAATCGCCTCCTTACAAAATAATCCGGATTGATATTACCGGGCCAAAATGATAATATTTAGATAATAAAATACCGTCCGCGTAACGGACACCGGATAACGGCCTTACCATGCGGACGGTAAAACATGTGGTTATCGGAAAGGAATAAATTATGTTTGGCTACGCTGGCAAATTGCTTTTTATCGACCTGACATCTGGAAAGTCCGAGATCAGGCCGCTGGACGAGACAACGGCAAAAGACTTTATCGGCGGACCGTCTCTGGGGGCAAAAATCCTCTATGATGAAATGCCGCCGCATGTCCATGCTTTCTCGGAGGAAAGCATGGTCGGATTCGTTTCAGGGCCGGCAAACGCAACAGGCCCTCTTCTTGGAGGCCGGTATACAGTCGTCAGTAAATCCCCCGTCACCGGCGGCTGGAATGACGCCAATTCCGGCGGTCATTACGGTGCTCTGATGAAAAAATCCGGCTTCGACGGTATATTTGTCAAGGGTATCAGCCAAAAACCCGTTTACATATTTGTGGATAACGGCAAGGTGGAGCTGCGGGACGCTTCCGGACTGTGGGGAAAAACGGTATCGGAGACGGAACGGATAATCAAAGAGGAACTGAACGACCAACACGTCGGAATTGCGCTCATCGGCCCCGCCGGCGAAAATCTCTCGAATATGGCTGCCGTCATGAACGATACGCACCGCGCCGCAGGACGCGGCGGCACGGGCGCTGTGATGGGTTCCAAAAAACTGAAGGCGCTCGTCGTGCGCGGCGATCTGAATATCGAGCCGAAGGACAGGGACTCCATTGTCACTTTGAACAAGGAAACTGTCAAATGGGAAAAGGAAGGTCCCGTCGCACCGGTCTACAAAATGTTCACCAACTTCGGCACAGGCGGCTCCTACGAATCTTCAATTTATGCCGGAGACACTTCGGTAAAAAACTGGGCCGGTTCATCCCTTGACATGACGGAAGAGCAGATCAAGCCATTGACGCCGCAGGAAATGGACCTGCGCTATAAAAAGAAAAAATACGCCTGCAACGCCTGCTCCATCGGTTGCGGCGCCATTTACTCCGTCGGCGAGGGCAAGTGGCCTCTGGAGGAGACCTCCCGTCCCGAATACGAAACGCTTGGTATGTTCGGCAGCCAGCTGCTAAACGCCAGCGCCGAGGCTGTTAACAAATGCAATTGGCTGTGTAATGAGTACGGCTTTGACACGATCTCCATGGGTGGAACCATCGCCTGGTGCATGGAGAATTATTCAAACGGCGTTTTCTCTGCCGAGGAGCTGGACGGCATTGATCTCAGATGGGGGAACTCCGATGGGATCGTCGAGATTACGGAGCGTATCTGCCGCCATGAGGGCGTCGGCAAGATCCTGTCCAAGGGTTCGCTCGGCGCCGCCAGGCATTTCGGCAAGGGCTTTGAAGCACTTGTAACTGCTTCCGGCATTGAAATTCCGCAGCATGACCCGCGGTTCGCACCGGGTCTCGCACGCACCTATAAATATGACCCCACACCTGGCCGACATGTCAAGGGCGGTCTTGGGATCATGTCTGGAAACGCGCCGCCGGATGTTAAATACAATTATTCCGGCACGGGAGAACGCGATGTGGCGGGTGTTATCAGTACGGAACTCACGAACGCCGCCGGCTTTTGCCTGTTCGGAGATTTCGGCCTCCCGCCCGGCGCCGTAGCCAGATATTTGACGGCGGTTACGGGCTTTGAATACAGCGAGGACGAGGTAAATAAGCTGGGGCTGCGTTCATTCACGATGCGCCACGCCTTTAACCTGCGCGAAGGCCTGAGGAGAAAGGACTTTGAAATCTCGGGCCGTATCATCGGCGACCCTCCGATGAAAGAGGGACCGAATGCCGGTGTCACAATTGATACGGAACAGCTGGCAGATAATTTTTACAGCGCTCTCGGCTGGAACGTCAGCGACGGTGTTCCGAAGCTTGAAACGCTTCAAAACATCGGCAGACTTGAAAATGTTATCAAGGATTTATATCCGGATGCCAATTAAACACTTACAGACATAATCAGGGAAGAATCTCCGGGAACCGGTTAAGGTTATCTGGAGATTCTTTCTGTGTTCACTGTGATAAACACAGGGCCGGTAATTTTATATTATAAACCGTTACTCCGACGGTACCGGGTCCTTACGGCCGCAAAGGGCACCGGACCAACCTGTATCCGTTTTTACAAGCGGGCAGCCCTTGGGGCAGGCAATGCAAATAGTTTTACCTGCTTTACCATTTACAGCAGTACGGGTGCCGTTCATAATAGCAGGCGCGGCCTTTTTACGCCCTGTACGCACAAAATCAGCGGCCGCCCGGCCAATCGCTTCACCCTCGTAAGTCACATCGTCAACCAGATCGTGGACATAGCAGGCATTGCCGCACAGATACAGCCAATCCGGCAACGCTCCTCCGCCGCCGGCCTGTTCCGCCAGCTCCCGCTCCGGGATGAGGCCGACAGACGTGATGAGCGTATCGCAGGCAATATACTCCTCGTGCCCATCTGAAAGATTACGTACCGTGACGCCCTCGACACGGGCGCTGCCGTGAACCCGCGTCACGGTGCAAAGAGTACGGAGGGGGATATTGAAACGCTCGAGGCAGTTGATTCGATTTCGCTCAAGACCACCGCAGCGCGCTTCTTTTTCGAGGACAGCGATGATCGTCTTACCCAGAAGGGCCAGCTGCCGCGCCATAATCATGCCCACATCGCCGGAACCCAGGATAACAAACCGCTGCCCGAAATCATATCCACCCAGGTTGACCATTTTTTGGGCGGCGCCGGCGGTGAAGATACCGGACGGCCGCGTACCTGTAACGGGAAGCGTGCCGATTGGGCGCTCCCTGCAGCCGGAGGCAAGTATGACAGCGGCAGCTTTGATATTCGTAAGGCCGCTTACCGCGCCACTCAGCAGCGCCGTACCGTCCGGCTTCAACTCGATAACGCTTGTGTCTGTCAAAATATCAACAGGCAGCCCCTGAAGCCTTTGGATATACCGGCGGGCGTATTCGGGACCTGTCAGTTCCTCGCCGAAGGTAGCCAGCCCAAAACCGCTGTGCAGGCATTGCCTCAAAATTCCTCCAAGCTGTTCGGAGCGTTCGACGAGCAGTATCTTTCTGCAGCCGGCTTCCCACGCACCCAGCACGGCGGCCATACCGGCAGGCCCCCCGCCTATGACCAGAATCTCGCAGTCAGCCATGGTCTTTCCCTCCAATCACCTTCGAGCCGGGCCTGTCTTTTTGGATATCACATACCGGTATGCCCAATTCCTGCGACAGGATCTCAATGATACGCTGCGTGCAGAAACCGCCCTGGCAGCGGCCAGAACCGGCTCCGGTCCGGCGCTTGACACCGTCAACGGTTTTCGCACCGATACTGTGGTGGATGCTGTCGATAATTTCGCCTTCAGAGATCCCGCGGCACCGGCAAACAATACGGCCATATGACGGCTTCTCCCGGACACGCTGTGCCCGGGCTTCTTCGGACAGTTCTTTCAGACGCAGCGGTGCGGGATTATTCGGGTTGAATGCATCATTTGGCTGTAAATTGCCCAATAGCGCGGCCATACGGTCAGCGGCATACAAGCCCAGCTCCAACGCACAGGTCAGACCGGGCGTTTTAATGCCAATGAAACTGAGAAAATTTGGAGCCCCGTCAGTTTCATGGAGGATAAAATCTGAAATGCCCTTATCGTCGCGATGCAAAAGACCCGTATCGGGGTCGTGCCGCACATAAAACGGATTAGGCCGGACGGCTCCGAAGGAACGAATAACATGTTCCATAGGCAGAGAAGGAATTACCTGCTCTGCCAGTCCGCAAAGCCATTCAAGGCCCTCTTTTGAGGTGGGAAAGGCATCGTTTTTTTCTCCGGAAGGAATTTTGGATGGACCGAGCAAAATATTGCCATCGACGGTGGGGACAAGGGTCAGGCCCTTGCCTTTTTCCTCCGGTTCGTGAAAGATTATGTGCCGTATCACACCGGAGGCTTTTGTATCCAAAATATAGTAATCTCCGGCTTCAGGATAGATCCGAACACTCGGTTTTGCAACCATTTCATGCAATCCATCGGCGTATAATCCGGCACAATTAATAATACCCCGCGCATGAAACGGACGGCCGCCCGCTTCGAGCACGTAACCATCAGGCACTTTCTCAATGCGTGTGACAGCTGAGTTAAACTGAAACTCGGCGCCGTTATGAAGAGCGTTTTCCGCAGCGGCAATGCCGAGTTCCCATGGAATAACCGTTCCGGCTTCCGGTGCAAAGAGCCCGGCTGTAACCGCGGGGCTCACGTTAGGCTCAATGGACAGTACTTCTTCACGTGAAAGCAGCGCCAGTCCGCGTACGCCGTTAGCTTTCCCCTGTGCCATTTTCTTTCCCAGGACTTCTTCACCCCTGGGACCGAAGCTGATCATCAGCGAGCCACAGGGAGAATAACGGACGCCCAGCTGGCTGCAAAGGTTAGCAAATGTCTGCGCGGAGCGGACGCACATTTCGCTCTTAAGCGACCCCGGCTTTGTATCGGCACCGCTATATATAATTGCCGTATTGGCGCGGCTGATGCCGGTGCAGACATCTTCGCGGGCTTCAAGCAGCGCCAGTTTAAGCCGGTACCGCGTCAGAGCCCGTGCCGTAAAGCAGCCCAACAGGCCTCCGCCGATTACAATGACATCATATTTCTCCATATTATCTCCATACTAAAACCTTTCACGGACGATACCGGTTTTTTTCGCGGCCTAAACGCGGAAAAGCTCTTCGAACAGCCGAAGGTATTTCCCGCCACAACGGTATAGCCGTCCATGGAATATCAACCATACGTTATTTTAACAAATATTCTTCCAAACGTACAAGGTGGTAAAAACCCTGCAGGAATGCGGCACAACTCAAAAAAAGGGGCTGTCTCACAAAGAACGGGTAATTCCGGGTGAGGCAGCCCCTCTGGTTTACAGCATACTTACATCAATTCAAGCACGTCTGCACCGTTAGCTACATAGGCGGGACAATCGACAAGGGCTTTGCAGGAATACTCCTTGGGTTCGGCGGAGCCCAGTGCTGAAGTGAGCTCATCAAGTGTCTTCAGGTTGGAGATTCCCTCAAATGCCTGTCTGACTTCCTGGGTATTTCCAAATACGTTAGTGAAGGTACCGCTGTTTTCTGCAAAACTGCCCATGGGCAGAACCACATCGGCCAGCCTGGCGGTCTCGGTAAGGAAGAGGTCACAGACAACGGTAAACTTCGCCTTATCAAGGACCTCCCTGCCCTTTCCATAGCCAACAGGATCCTCTCCCCAGATAATAAGGCTTTCGGCAATCTGAACAAGATCCTGTTCAACATCAAGATACTTTGCCACACCGCGGCTGTTACATCTTATCGCTGGAATTAGAACCTTGGCGTCCATCATGGCGAGCTCCGGGAGCAGCGCCGGGTCAAAGGCCGGGCCGAGGACCACGACCGGGTTTTTGGCGGCGGAAATTGCCTCCTTAACCTCTTTGGTTATAAAGTCAGCGCTAATATACCCGGCTCCCTGGCGCACAGCACGGCGGACGGCCGTTGCCAGCACATAGGGATTTTCAAAAATATCATATTTTATTGCCACGAACAAATCGGCGGTCTTAATATCCTCGTAGCTTGTGACCAGCTTGTCTGGGCAAAGCGTGTAGAAGGACTCCGCGGCGGGGTCAATGCCAAAGCTTGCAGTCTTGCCGCCTTTCTTTGCCGCTATGGAGGCAAGGACCTTTGCCTCCTCATTGGTAGCCCTTCCGGAGATATAGACCACAAGGTTGTCTGTTGTTTCTGCCCCAATGGCCTTTATCGCTTCCTCCATCGTGCAGGGTACAAGCTCTCCGTCTTTGCGGATAAGAGGGGTTTTTAGACGCTTATCGCTGTTTAAAAGGCCGGTTCTGAACCGTCCGCTCTCGCAGAGGTTGCCGTTATTGATACCCTCTCCGGCAACTGACGTCGCCCTCACAATCAAATCGCCCACAGTGCGCAGCTGTAGCGAACAGCCCGCGCCGCAGAAGGTGCAGATGGTATCCGTGACCTCCTCGACAAACGGTCCTGGTTTGCTCAGAGGGCTCTTTTCCGTGAGGGCGCCAACGGGACAGGCAGACACACACTGGCCGCAGTTAACGCAGTTTTCAACACTGCCAAAGGGTTGACATAATTCCGGTTGGACGGTTGCATTATAACCCCTGTCAACAAACCCCAGTATGCCAAGTGCCTGCACCTCCTCGCAGATACGCACGCAGCAACCGCACATAATACACTTGTTCTGATCCCTCTTTATGTAGGGGTGGCTATCGTCAATCGGGTGCTCTTCAACAGCACCCTTAAAGGCATCCTGCTTTATTCCATACTCAGTGGCGTACTCCCGCAGCTTGCACTCATTTGCATCCTCACAGCCGCATTCAAGGCAGCGCAAGGCCTCCTTCACCGCCTGCTCCTCGCTGATGCCGAGCTCAACCTCGTCAAAGTTCAGATGGCGCTGCTCCTTTGTGAGCATCGGCATTTTAACGCGCTCCTCGCGCTCCACATCCTCAAATTCGGAGGGGTCGAGCTCCTCATAGCTCACAGCCTTCGTGTGATTGTAATATTTCTTTTCAGGGACGATTTTTTCGCCCCTCATGTACTGATCCATCGCAAAGGCTGCCTTTCTGCCGGCAGCAATCGCCATAATGGCGGTTTGTGGGCCGGTAACGGCATCCCCCGCGGCAAATACGCCCTCGAGATTGGTCATACCGGTATCCTCGTCCGCAACAAGCCTGGAGCGGCTTACGGAAACGGGGCAGTCCTCGTCGACGAAGCTGAGGTCCTGCGTCTGGCCGATGGCGGAAATGACGTAATCGGCGGTAACATCAAAATCGGCCCCGACAATCTCCATGGGAGAGCGCCTGCCGGAGGCATCGGGCTCACCAAGCTCCATGCGCGCGAGAGTCACAACAATCTTGCCCTCTTCCTCTCTGACAGCCTTGGGGTTTGTGAGCATAGAGAAGATTACGCCCTCGTACTCGGCCTCCTCAATCTCCATTTTCTCGGCGGGCATCTCGTCCTTTGTGCGGCGGTAGACGAGGGTTACAGATTCCGCGCCAAGGCGCAGGGCGGTGCGCGAACAGTCCATGGCAGTGTTGCCGCCGCCCACTACCATAACACTCTTTCCATTAAATTCGGGGGCCTTGCCCTCTGTCACGCTTCCTAAGAAATCGACTCCGCGCAGGACGTTGGAGCACCGGTCCTCGCCGGCTATGCCCATCGCCTGCCCGAGCTGGGAGCCGACGGCAAGAAGCACGCTGTCGTAGCCCTCAGCCTTCAGGCTCTCCAGGGTTATATCAGTACCGAAGTTCTTGCCATGTATTATTTCAACACCCAGTGACTTAATGATATCGATCTCTCGGTCAAGGGTTTCCCTGGGTAAACGGTAGGCCGGGATGCCGTAGCGGAGCATACCGCCGGGCGCTTTGCGCCTTTCAAATATCGTAACCTCATGGCCCATCGCCGCAAGGTACCACGCGGCCGAAAGACCGGCAGGACCAGCGCCGATTATGGCGGCCTTCTTACCCGTGGCGGGTGCCTTTTCGGGCAGATATGGGATGTCCTTTTCCAAATCCAGATCGGCCACATAGCGCTTTAAGTAATCTATGGCGACGGAGCCGTCAACTGCATTCCTGCGGCACTCCGTCTCGCAGGGACGGGTGCAGACGCGCCCACAGACGACCGGCAGAGGATTTCTGTCCTTGATAAGCTTAAGCGCCTGTTCATACTCTCCGTTGGCTATATGGGCGATATATCCCTGAACGTCAATATGCGCAGGGCACGCGAGATTACAGGGCGCCTTACAGTCACCACGATGCTGTGAAACCAGCAGTTCCAAGCAGACCCGTCTGGACTTGCCAACTGCCTCTGTATCAGTGCGTATAACCATGCCATCGGTGATTTCCGTACCGCAAGAGAGCATAGTCCCGCGGGAACCTTCAACCTCAACCCTGCACAGCATGCAGGAGCCAAAGGGCTTCAGACGCTCATCGTGACACAGGGTGGGTATATCTATTCCGTTTTCGCGGCAGACCTGAAGTATCGTCTGACCTGCCTTTGCCTCATAGTCTTTTCCGTTTATATTAATCTTCATTTGTGTTATCCTCCTCAATCCACCGAAATTGCGTCGAACTTACAGGCAGACAGGCAGATGCCGCATTTTATGCACTTGAGCCCGTCTATGACGTGCGGCGATTTGAGGCTTCCGGAGATAGCGTCCACGGGGCATTTCCTGGCGCAGACGGTACAGCCTGTGCACTTTTCCTCATCAATCTCGTATGTGATGAGCGGCTTGCACAGATGCGCGGGGCATTTTTTGTCCTTTATATGCGCCTCGTACTCGTGCCTGAAGTAGCGCAGTGTGGTGAGTACGGGGTTCGGCGCCGTCTGTCCAAGTCCGCAGAGAGAGTTTCTTTTAATCTGATCGGCCAGAAGCTCAAGCTTTTCTATATCATCCTCTTCCCCCTGGCCTTTCGTAATGCGCTCAAGAATTTCCAGCATCCGCTTTGTGCCAATTTTACAGAATGTGCACTTGCCGCAGGATTCCACCTGGGTGAAGTTGAGGAAGTAACGAGCAATATCAACCATGCAGTTGTCCTCGTCCATGACAATCATTCCGCCGGATCCCATAATTGCACCCGTCTCGGCCAGCGTATCATAATCGATAATTGTGTCAGAGAGCCCGGCAGGGATACAGCCACCGGAGGGGCCGCCTATCTGTACGGCTTTGAAGGGCTTGCCCGAGGAGGTACCGCCGCCTATTCCGAATACCACATCCTTCACAGAGGCGCCTATGGGTATCTCCACAAGGCCACTGTTTTTGACTTTACCGGCCAGAGCAAAAACCTTGGTTCCCTTGCTCTTTTCTGTGCCGATGGCGGCAAACTTCTCCGCACCGTTGAGAATAATCCAGCCTATGTTCGCAAGGGTTTCAACGTTGTTTATATTTGATGGCTTACCGAAAAGCCCCTTATTGGCAGGGTACGGGGGGCGCATGCGCGGCATGCCACGGCGCCCCTCAATGGACGCCAGTAGCGCCGTCTCCTCGCCGCAGACGAAGGCACCGGCCCCCTGCTTAATGTGGAGATGAAAACTGTAATCTGAGCCCAGAATGTTGTTGCCGAGGAAGCCACGCTCCTCCGCTTGCCTTATAGCTATCTCCAGGCGCTTTATTGCTATCGGATACTCGGCTCTCACATATATGTAACCCTCGGTCGCGCCGATGGCGTAACCGCCTATCACAAGACCTTCTATAACGCTGTGCGGGTCGCCCTCAAGAATGCTTCTGTCCATAAAAGCGCCCGGGTCCCCCTCATCGGCGTTACAGATAATATATTTCTGATCGGCGACCGGGGCCGCCGCGAATTTCCATTTCAAACCCGTGGGGAAGCCCGCTCCGCCTCGCCCTTTAAGGCCTGAGGCGAGTACTTGGTCAATTACTTCGGCAGGAGTCATTGATTTAATCGCTTTTTCAAGACCCTTGTATGCGTCCATCGCGATGGCCTCGTCCAGGGATTCGGGATTTATCCTTCCGCAACGGGCGAGGACTATTCTCTGCTGCTTTGTTATGAAATCAGCCTCAGGTCCGCTGCCGTCCCTTTTCATAACAACCCAGTCCTCGACCGGAGCACCGCCTAAAATGTGCTTTTCAAAGATTTCCTTTGCCATTTCAGGGGAAACACAGCCGTAAACCGTACCCTGACCCTCGTCGTCTATCAACTCAACCATGGGTTCCATATAGCACATTCCCATACAACCGGTTTCACTGATAACGAGATTTATCCCCGGGTTTTCTCTGGCCATAGCCGAAAACATTTCCTTTATTTTCAGCCCCCCTGACGCGATACCGCAGGAGCCCAGCCCAATCATTAACTTCATACGGCCTGCGCCTCCTTTTTAAAGCTTCGGATGACCTCACGTGCCTTTGCAGGCGTCAGACGCCCGTAAGCTTCATCATCTATCGTTATGACAGGGGCCAGCGAACAGCAGCCCAGACAGGCAACGGACTCCAGGGTAAATTCCCCGTCTTCCGTCGTTTCACCCAGGGCTATACCAAGCTCGTCACAAAGAGCCTCGGCAATGGTCTCAGCTCCGATTACATGACAGGCAGTGCCAAAGCAGATTTTAATGGTATGCTTGCCGGCTGGCTTGAGTTTAAACTGAGAATAAAAAGTTGCCACCCCCATTATCCGGGTGATAAATATACCTGTCCTTTCAGCCAGACGTCTTATTATATCCTCAGGCAAATAACCATAAGCATCCTGAAGCCTTTGCAGTATCGGGATCAAGTCGGATTCTTCACCCTTGAACTCCGATAACACGGTTTCAAACGGCTCAAAATACTTACTGTTTTCCTCGCCGCAGTTACACATTCAAATTCCCCCAATTTCTTTGTTTCTGATTAGCAAACCTAACTTTTAATGACAAAGGTTATCCCACAAAAATTCAACATCAACTCAACAATACAACAATATTCAGTCTGCGGTTGTCAAACATATGGTCCATTTTTTTAGGAAGTCTGTCAATGGTAAGTAGTAGTAGCGCTGTGGGAAGCGTTGAAAAGTCTAACGCACCTTTTCAATGCTTTCCATAGCTGTTGGACA
>JAAYOP010000096.1 GCA_012520295.1 Clostridiales bacterium
AGGCGCATTATGGAAAAAAAGGAGGATTGACATACTAAAAGCAAGCTTTTTGTCAATTTGCTGGACGCGCCTCCTTTCCACAGGGGTTCATACATGGCCTTTGCCAATGACAACTACGGGGGGGAGGATATGCATGGCGAATTCACGCTGTGGCTGTGCAAATGCCGCATTACAAGCGTTGTTATGATGGACCGGAGAAACGGTTTTAGGCAGGTCAAGCTGGAGCTTGTCAAGGATAAAAAACTGAATAGCTGTGAGAATACTGGAAAAGACGACCGGGGATTCCATGGTTTTTCGGGTCAAGGACTGGGTTGTTAACGCTTAAATTTCAAGCCGCTTTGGAGACGAGATGGGAGTGCGCGCCCTATCTTAACGCAGATTTTTCCTGTATATGTTTGGATTAAAACTCCTAATGAACGCCTGTTTGCAGCGCAGTTGATTTGCGGCGTATACCCGTAAATCAATTAATCATATCCATAATGCGAAAGCATTTGCTTAGTAGACATTATTTAGCCCTTAACCTTTAAGATGGTACTTCAAAACCATGCATGGACAGGGAATTTTATATCACAACGCTCTGAACGGTGAGGCCGATTGCATTCTAACCGCATTTGGACAAAAGGGACTGACTGGTGGGTATGGGTGTCACCCTGTTACATATATCGGCGGAGAGGTGCGGCTGATGGAGCTGCAAATGAAGGAAAGAGCAACAGAACTTGCAAATAATGGAAAAGAGAAATGACTGGCATCAAATAGATATAATGTAAAAGTCAAGCAGACATGCGACAATTAAAAAGCACAACGGGTGAATAAATATGCAAAATATGACGCGAAATCTGCAAGTTATGCCAAAGGTATTGCATTTTTAAAAAAATCTGCTTAAATATAATCATCCATTTGATACTATGTCGGGTATCCTTTTATACACCTTCGATGAGGTTACAATATCGGAGGTGTCCTTTTTGCAAATCTACTATTCATCAGCTTATCTCTATTCATACTCTCGATAAGCCGCAGAACCGGCAAGAGCCGGCATCTGCGGCACTTTTTTGTTATCTGGAAATTTTGAATTTGCACATCGAAATGGATTTGAAGTGCTTTTCTGAAAATCAATTCAGGCAGTCAATCAATGTATAGCGACCTCATTTGTCCAGTGGTTATTAATTTGCCGTGAATGTTGGCCATCTGCTCTGTGCGCGCCTCCATCTTTTATATATGACCGCTGCCACCAGGGGGCGGGGGATGATTTTACCAAGAAGTGAAAGTAACCGGTTGAGGCCACCGGGGATATAGAGGCCCTTGCCGGCAAGGGCAAGGTCCAGGGTTTTGCGGGCAACGGTTTCCAGCGAATTCGTTGTGGCATTGCCCCAAAAGCCCTGGACGGCGATGCCGCGCAATGCTTCGGGAGTTGTAGCCAATCCTCCGGGACAGAGAGTTAAGACATTGACGTCGCAGTCTTTCAGCTCTTGCCTCAACGATATGGAAAAGTCCAATAAAAAGCGCTTTGATGCGGCATAGACAGCTTTTAGAGGCATAGGGAACATGGAAGCAAGGCTTGAAACGAAGACAATGGTAAATGGCCTGCCCGATCTGCGGCGCTCTAAAGCTGCATGGGTTATACGCAGCGTCGCGGCGTTATTTAAAGCTACTATGTTTACGACATTTTCTCTTTCCCTGCCCATAAAGCCGCCTTCGAAATCAATTCCGGCAATATTGAGCAGCATATCGAATCGAATATTATACCTGTCAATGACGGCCAGCATCCGGTCTACGCTTTTGGCTCTGGTCAGGTCACAATCTATTGCTGCGACCGTCGTGCCGAATTGACGTTCCAACCCGCGGCGTATACACATCAGACCGTCTTTATTTACATCGGTAAGAAAGAGTCTATAGCCCCGGCGACCGCATTCGATTGCGAAAGCGCGGCCAAGACCACCGGCAGCGCCGGTAATAAGAACATTCATATAGTCCACCTTGCCACGGTACGGCAATTATTTTATAAATCCAAATCATTATAACTAATCCCACACAGCCGCTCGCTCAGTACAAACAGCCGGTCGGCATTTTCTTGTGTTACCTGCCTGCTATAGGAGCGTTCCCTGCAAAGATAATAATAAAGACCTTCCGGCGGATCATCGCATTCACACAGAAAGGCATAATTCTTTGCCGGTACTGCCGGTGAAACTCCGTGCCTCTTGCGAAGCGTCCATATGAGATTAACAAGTGTACCCGTATTTTTGTTGCCTATATCAGTATTTACAAGGCCCGGGTCAACCACATAAGCGCGGATGCCGACCCCGGCAAAGCGGTCATTGAGTCCTCTGGCAAACAGTATATTGCAGAGCTTTGATTGCTTATAGGCTTTCAGGGGATTGTAGCCCTTATGCAGCATAACATCGGCCCAGTGCACCTTTGTCCCCTTGTGTGATTTGCTGCCGGTCATAATAATCCTGCCCTTTGCTTTTTTCAGCATAGGCAGCAGCTTGTATGTCAGCAGAAAGGCAGCAAGATGGTTTAGCGCAAATTGCTGCTCATATCCCTCATCGGTGGTGGTATACCAGCTGCGGACACAGCCGGCATTGTTTATTAACACATCAAGGGCGCTGTCGCAGTTCTCGCTCAGACAGTCTTGGACCTCCCCGGCAACGCGGAGAACTTCCCGCTGCTGTATAAGATCGGCAGTAAAATACTTGATTTTTGCTTTAGGATAATCGGAGAAAATGCTTTTTTCAGCTCGCTTACAGTTTTCCACGCTGCGTCCTATACCTATCAGAAAGAAGCCCTGAGCCGCAAGAACTCGCGCCGTCTCCAGGCCGATGCCGGAGGTAGCGCCGGTAATAACAACAGATTTCATTGCAGGCTCCTTTATCACAAAAACCAGCTCCAGGCATGCCAGAACTCCAGCGCTCCGGAGTGTATTTGCGCCACAACTATTCCCAATACAAAGGTCGCTCCGAAGACAGCCACAGACCAGGACAGTACAGTGCGCAGTTTTCTTTTTGTTTTCGCAGAAAACTGGGGGTTCACAGGCAGAGACGGAAGCATATTTCCGGATATCATATTTTTATGCCACCTGATAGTGACCTTGATCATTTGCTTTATGTTCGCAAGATAATAATACGCTCCCGCAGCGAGGAATACTGCAAAAGACAGAAAACAAATGCCGAATATAAGCGCGCTTACGTAGGGCATATAGGGTATCAGTCCAGCAATATTAAAACGACCTATCAGAGCAGCGCCGGTTGCTGCCGAGGCCAGCGAGGCAGCGAAGAGTACAACTCCCCAGGCGAAAAACAGCACATATATCATAGCCTCAATAATAGCCGCAAACCACAAGCCTATAATAATAAAGGTCTTTCCGCCGCGGGCGGTATTAGCCTGACTCATTTCAAGGGCGAACTGGGCGGCAATGACCTCGGGCGTACCCAACTTTGCGGCTATCTCCTCCTCTGAAAAGCCGTCTGCCAGCTTAAACGCAAAATGCTGCTCGTATTCTCCGATTATGTCCTCGGCATCGGGTATCTTGTTTTTGCTTAGCTCGGCATTGAGCCGTTGTAAATATTCAATTTTTGTCATAATCACTGCCCTCCAATATTTTTTCGATAGATTTTGCAAATCTAAGATATTCTTCCTTTTTGGCAAAAAACACATCCTGTCCCAGTTGAGTAATGGAATAATATCTCCTGGGCGGTTCGCCGCCCTCATCCCGCATGTAGGTTTTTAACAAGCCTTCGTTTTTTAGCTTTCTTAAGATTGGATAAACCTCGCCTCCCGTTATGGGGATGTATTTAATTAAATGCTCTGAAACATCATACCCGCTGCTGTCACTCCTATTGAGAAGCGAAAGCACACTGAGTTCCAGCACGCATTTTTTGTTTGCTGCATTCACACAAATCCTCCTTTATGCAAATACTCGCCTATAACTACTATTATATATTATACAGTAGTATTATATATGTCAATAGTTTTTCAAAAATTTCTCTGAAAATGTAAAGCAGCCTGTCTTAACAAATTCTAAATGGAAGACAACTAACGCTTCATTTATAACAAAGAAAAAAGCGTATTGCGCCATGCCTTAATAAATAGCATTTTGCAATACGCCATATTGATTATTTATGTATGTTCTCAGTCCTGATATGAAACAGCATTGTCAAACAGGCTTTTTACGTCTGCCGGAGGTTCTCTTGTCAGCAAAGTTGCGATTATGGCGGCTATTCCGCCTGCCACAAAGCCCGGCAAAAGCTCATATAAGCCGGTGGTGGGCAAGAGCATCAGCCACAGAATGTCCACCGCGGCTCCGATGACAATACCAACAATTGCACCTGTAAAATTAAAACGCTTCCAGAACAGGGACAGCAGAATAACCGGCCCGAACGCAGCGCCAAACACACCCCATGCGTTTCCGACCAGATTCATAATGGAACCGCTGTTAGGATTGGAGGCGATGATAAGGGCGACAGCAGCTATTGCCAGAACCACTATTCGGCTTACCCAGAGCATTTCTTTATCCTTAGCGTTTTTGCGGAAGATGGGTTTATAAACGTCACTGGAGACAGCGGAAGCCGAAACCAGCAGCTGGGAATCAGCTGTGCTCATGGCTGCCGCCAGTATGGAGGAGAGCAGCAGACCGCTTAAAACGCTGGGGAATATCTTGCGAACCATTGTGATGAAAACTACAGAGCTGTCTTCGATATCACCCAGGAACGTGCGGCCAATCAGACCGGACAGTACCGAGAACACAAGAATAATTACCGTCCAGGAAATGCCAATGACGCTGGATTTCCTGAGTGCCTTGTGAGATTTGATTGACATGAAGCGAACAATGATATGGGGCATGCCGAAATATCCGAGGCCCCACGCCAGACCGGACAGAATGTCCGATATGCTCTTCCAGTCGGCCTTGCCTGTGGATAAAAAGTTCCCAAAATGATCCGGCAGTTGGGATGAAGCGGCAGCGGTTCCGCCGCTCTCGACCAGAATAAGAGCAAAAATGGGCGCTATCAGCAGCGCTGCCAGCATCAAAAGGCCCTGGAAAAAGTCCGTCCAGCAGACCGCCTTGAATCCGCCTAAGAAAGTATAAGCAATAATAATAGCGGCCGCAACATACATAGCAATGGTGGGATCCACCCCAAGAACCGTGTTGAACAGCGTACCGCAGGCTTTGATGCTGGATGCTGCATACACTGCGTATGCCACAAAGAATATTACAGCGCAGATTACCTGCAGAGCCTTGCTTTTTGAAAGAAAACGATTCGTAAGATACTGGGGAATAGTGATGGAGTCATTGGCCACAATGGAAAACTTACGTAGCCTTGGCGCCATGAATATCCAGCTGATGGCATAGCCGATGGCAAGACCGATTGCGATCCAGGTTTGTCCCATGCCATAGGCGTATATGGACGCCGGCAGTCCCATCAGCACCCAGGCGCTCATGTCCGAAGCACCGGCAGAAAGGGCCGAGACCCACTGGCCCATCTGGCGTCCACCCAGGAAATAGTCCTTCTCTCCCGCGTCCTTGGACTTCACAAAAAAGACTACTCCGATAATAATCATTACAATGAAATATGCTATGAATACCACAAACTCACCGATGTTCATAAACCCACTCCTCTTCATTCGTAAAAACAGCATAAAAATTCATAATGATATCTGTTATATGCATGCTTATTCAATTGTAGTGCCTAAAGGTTTTATTTTCAAGCATAATTTAATATTTAACGAAAAAATGAAGAGAAAATGAAAGGTATTAACGGTTATTCATTTGTAGCACCTTTTGTCTTTTTTACCGACCGGCACGTCGAAGCCGCTGCAGGATGGCCTGGTCCGCAGGACAAAACTCGTATTGGGATATCTCATCTGCGGTTATCCATCGTATATCGTTGTGCTCCAGCTTCTGGGGTGTGCCGTTTACAATTGTGGCGTTAAACACTGTCAGGTGGACTGTTATATCCGGATATTTGTGCTCTACATCCATGAACCTGCCTCCAACGGAAAGCTCTATGGCCAGTTCCTCCCGGCATTCCCTAATGAGTGCTTGCTCTTTTGTTTCACCGGGTTCAACTTTTCCGCCGACGAACTCCCACATCAACCCGCGCGCCTTGTTTGGTGGCCGCTGGCAGATCATAAATCTATCCTTGTCCCATATCAGGGCAGCAACCACTTCAGTCATATTTTCATCCCACCACCAGTTTGTTTGTCTTTTTTAAATATTTTGCCGGAATCGGTCTATCCAGCCGCCAAGTGATACTCATGGGCTTTGAACCCTCGTGGCTGACATAGTTGGCTGTTCCGAGATATGTATATGGAGCCGCGATACCTGTGACACTATCGGTCTTATATTCACGCACAAACAGCAAAACCCGGCTGCCGTGCTCCCGGTGGTGAATATAGCGCTGCCCGGTGGGTGAGTTCTCTGTCGTTGTACTCTGACTCTGCCAATGGAACAGGCTTTCGTTTATTGAGTAGTCGTTATACATAGTAGTCGGTGAATAGTCTTTATCAGACTTGTTGAGCGTGATAAAGAACACATCCACCCCCTTTTCCGGCAGCCATTTCACTCCTTCGCGGACATTGGCAGGTGTCATATAATCCATCGCCACCAGCAGCTGATCACGGGTGTAGGTACAGTGCAGATCGAGAGGACAGTCAAAGCCCAGATCCACCGGTTCATCGATAAAGTCAATGCGGTTGTACTGATATTCCAACAGCTCTATGAGCTCGGCGAGCATAACTGGGCTATCGGCAAGGTTGCGGAGGTTGCGTGATACCTGGTCACTGGTCCAATCATCAGCAGCCTTTAGCCAGATAGATATATAGAGCATTTGCAACATTCGTTGCTCAGCCTCCTGTAGAGCTGAAAATTCAAAATCATTAAGCCGCTGCAAAAGATTTAATAGGAACGCAATCCATCGGCGAGAGTCGATAAAAGCAAGTCGTGAAAACCCTTTGGTCATAGCTTCTTCCACCGGTTCTGAGAAATTCCCGATAACGCCTGCGCGGGCACACAGGCGAGAGAAAGATGAGAACTTATAAATCGAACGAGGGTCAATGTGGTAGTAATCCAGAAAGTTTGCCAAAGTCAGTTCAAGTCCGCTGTCCTCCTTAAAGGTTGCGATGCGGGACACAAGTCCGGCGGTGTTGCCATAGGAAGCTCGGATGTTATCAAGAATGTATTTGGCGGCCTTGCGCTCCAGCTGGATGTAGCAGCCTTTCGGTAGGGAGATGAAGCCGTCTTTTATCTCGCGGGTCACGCTGCGGGCAGTGTTTGACAGCAGCGATGCGAATTTATCTTCAAAATTATATCTCCTGTTGGCTTGACCGATGAAATCAAGCACAGTCAGGCATTCTTTTCCCTCCGCCAAACGCAGGCCACGGCCTAACTGTTGCAGGAATATGGTCAGCGATTCCGTTGGGCGCAGGAACAAAACCGTGTTGACTTCCGGTATATCCACGCCCTCGTTGTAGATGTCCACAACAAAAATGAAGCGTATGTCACCAGCTACTAAGCGTTGCCTGGCGTTTTTTCTTTCTTCCTCCGAAGAATTTCCTGTCAAAAACATGGAGGGGATGCTGTGCTCATTGAAATAGCGGCACATGAATTCTGCATGTTCTATGGAAACGCAGAAACCTAGACCCTTCACGTCGTCTATGTCCGTGACATATTTTAACAGGTTAGATACTACCAGATCCGCACGCCGATTGGCAATTGCACCGCTCAGGGTATAGATACGGGACAGCTCCCTCTTGTCGTAGCCACCAGTGCTCCATTTAAGGCTGTCCAGATCGATACTGTCGGTGACACCGAAGTATTGAAAAGGACACAAAAGCTTGCGCTCAATGGCTTCCGGAAGACGTATTTCAGCGGCTATTCGGTTATCAAAATGCTCTAATATATTTTTGCAGTCCATGCGTTCCGGGGTAGCAGTCAGACCTAACAGGATATGCGGATGATAATATTCCAGCAGTTTTTGGTAAGTGGGTGCGGCTGCATGGTGGAACTCGTCTACAATGATATAGTCGAAAAAATCAGGGCTTGTTTTTTCTGTGAAGTTCTGCGAATTGAAGGTCTGAATCGAGATAAACAGGTTATCGATGTTTTCCGGCTTGTAGCTGCCGACAAACATATCGCCGAAATTAACATCTTTGAGCACAGCACGGAAGGTATACAGGCTCTGCCTGAGAATTTCCTCCCGATGTGCCACAAAGAGCAGTCGGCATGGCTTGTCCGGGTTTTGCTTGCAGAAGCCCTTGTAGTCCAGCGCGGAAATAACCGTCTTTCCTGTCCC